>JBEBUW010000029.1:0-41879 GCA_040393065.1 Lujinxingia vulgaris
AAAAAGAAGAAAAATTTTGCAGTGACAAGGCTCAAGTGCGCAAAAATTCTGGCAGAAAATTATAGAAAATTCTGAAAATGTAGAAATTTCTATAAATTTCATGTCTTTTCAAGAACTGTTCTGTCCTGGCCGGCCGGTCCTGTACTTTTCTACATTTTCATGAATTTTGGCCGATCAGGCTCAAAAAAGGAAACCGCTTCCGGCGGCCTTTCTGATTGAAGAGAGGCGCCGGAAGCGGTTTGAAAAAGTCCTGGCTAAAAATGCGTCGTTTAGAAGCGACCGCCCAGCCCGACCAACGCGCCGCCGTCGGTGGGAGCGACGAAAAGCTGTGCGGTTTTATCCGTCTCCACATCCCAGTTGCGGGAAAAATACGTGGCGGCCGCGAGTCCGCCGACGACGCCGACCAGACCGGAAGTCCAGGCGGCGGTGGCGTCGCTGCCTTCGCCGTTGGTAATGATCAGATACGCAGAAAATCCGGCGAGTGCACCAAGAATGCCGCCGGAATCGATGACGAGCGCACGGCCGCGGCTGACGGGGTATTTGGTGGAAAGAATCGCGCCCCCGACCAGACCGACGCTGGAAGCAGCCATGAGCGATCCCCAGAAAACGCCGTCATCAGCCTCATTTCCGGCAATTCCATGAATAAGCGCCGTTACGACGGTGGTCCAGATCGCGCCGGAGCTTGCCAGCGAAACATTGCCGGCGGTTGGCTCGAACAGGTGCCAGGCAAGTGCGGCGCCGCCGAGGCCGAGGGCTTGCCCGGCGAGTATGGTGCCGCCGTAGGCTTTGCCTTCGAGGTTCAGGGCCTGAGCAAGTGTGAGTCCGTTCCAAAAACCCCAGTAAGTACCGGTGTTGAAGCTGCTGGCCTGGCCGGGGGTGATGCCGTTACGAGTTAAGTAGAGCGAGCCGCCAAGGCCGAGGGCCGCACCGGCGGTGAGGGAACCAAAGACCGTGGCGGGACTGTTACAATCGAGGAGCATGCAGGTTTCAAAGCCCACCGTGATTCCGTGTAGTGTCTGGAAAATGACAAGCTCGGCGCGTGCCTGGGCGCTGGTGGATTCGCCGTTGGCCAGGGTGCGAGTAGGCGGCTGACCGGGCTGCTGGTAGGCCGGAGAAGTTTGCGGGGTTTCGGAAGCAGCCGGCGTTGTGGTGTCATCGGAGGCCGCGGATTTGCCCGGTTCGACGAGTGAAATAACGGCCAGAATCCGGTGCGCCAGCGGAGTAGCACCGTGATCGGGATATTCCTGGATCAGCTGGTTTAGCAGGCTTTCTGCGGCGTCGTGGTGGTCACGCAAAACTTCGATGAATGCCTGATGATAAAGCTGCCAGGCGGGATCGTTGAGCGGGGAAACCTCTGGAATGACACCGAGTTCAAGCGCTTGCTGGTGCACTTCTTCCGGCGTTTCTGCAGCCGCGGGGCTTTCTTCAGGCGTTTCGACAGAAGTTTCGGCAAAGCCAGAAGCCGCAATAAAAAGGGTGGAAAGTGCAATGAGAAACGGAGAATACAACAAGGATTTCCGTGAATGCGTTTTCATCATACAACTCTTCAAAAACAACCGTTCAGAACAAAAAGGAGAGAAGCACAACCTTAGAGCATATTCATTCAAAGCTCTTTGTTGGTAAAAATGCTCGTGAATGTCAATGATTCGCGTGTTTTCTTATGTAAATACGGTCATGAGCTCGACGGGCCGCCGCGCATTCCGTTCTTGACAGTGCGGGGTGTCTCAGACAAACACACAACAGGGGCATTCGTGCCCTGTAGGGAGGTTTTCCCCCGCTTTTTACCTCTGAGAAGTCATGGCCTCCAGGACAGAACTTTATCAAATTACTCGGGAACTTCGGCGCTATCTTGCATGGCAGGTGCAAAACGGAGCTCCGGGCAGCCTGCCCGCCCCGGCCGAGGAGCGCGAACGCTGGCAGGCCGCACAACACGAGCGCGAAGCGCAGCGCGCGCAGGCCATCCGCGCCGAACTATTTGGTGGAGATGCAAAGCCAGAGCGCGATGCCCGGCCACAGAATGTGCCGTCGCAGCCCCTCCGCCCTCAACCACCACGCCAGGAAGAACGCGCCCCGGAACCCGCGCGCCCGCAACGTGCAGACACGCCGCCAGCTTCCCGACCAACGGCGCCACAACCCGCTGCCGGATCGGGCGGCGGAATCTGGAACGAATTTGGCAGCCGCCCGCGCCGCACGTTTCACACAGCGGCGGAATCCGCGCCCGCGCCGCCAGACGCCCGTTCTGGAGGAGACGCAAGCCCACGCGCCACGACGCCGGAAAGGCCGCGCCCTGCCCCAAAACCACAACCCGCACCACCCGCCGCCAACATGCCTTCGCCGCCACCGCCGGCCGATGATTTTGGCTACTTGAGCACGTACGACGAGCAATATATCGACTACTCCGATCAATACGCGGAGTTTGACGCGCCCGTACACATGCCGGCCATCATAGACAGCCCCAGAGTCGTTGCGCCCATTGAAAGCGCAAAAAAACCGGCACGCCGCGCCGAAATGACCAATGCAGAAAAGCTCGATTTCCTGCAAAAATACCTGGGCGACTGCCGCCGCTGCGCACTCCACCAGGGACGCTCGAATGTTGTATTTGGCGTCGGAAATCCGCAGGCCCGTGTGATGTTTGTTGGCGAAAGCCCGGGCGCAGCCGAAGACCGCGCCGGCGAACCCTTTGCGGGTGAGGTTGGAGAACTACTCAACCGCATGATCGCCGCGATGGGTTTTCAGCGCCAGGATGTCTATCTGGCAAGCGTCGTGAAATGTTTCTCAGGCGAAAATCGCAATCCGATCGCAAGCGAAGTACGCGAATGCTCGCCATTTTTGCTCAAGCAAATTGAAGCCGTACGCCCCGAAGTCATCGTCGCGCTCGGCGGCCTGGCCGCACAAACTTTGCTCGGCAAAGACGCCAACCTGACGCAAGCGCGCGGCCGCTGGCACACCTGGAAAGACATCCCGGTGATGCCGACCTACAATCCGAGCATGCTGCTCAAAAACGAGAACTTAAAGCGCGATACCTGGAAAGATCTGCAAATGGTAATGGCGCGCCTGGCCGATAAGAAATAATCAATCCACTGCTTGTTGCGGACTGAATATTGTTAGAACATTTCAAATATTACATAGCGGGCTGAAAACATGACAAATCGAGTTTCTGGACATCTCTATGGCACCCATCGCGTACTGGAACCGGTCGGCGGCTTGCCGCAGGCGGCGCAGCGTCTGGACGCCAGCGCGCCGGGTTATGACAACGAAGTCGTGATCGATGTCGAAACCCTGAACATCGACTCGGCCAGTTTTCATCAGATTATGGGCGAAGTCGGCCGCGACCCGGACGCGATCAAAGCACGTATCGCAGCTATCGTCGCCGAGCGCGGTAAAATGCAAAATCCGGTCACCGGCAGCGGCGGCATGCTGCTCGGCACCGTCCGCGCCATGGGCGAAAACTATGTTCCCCCCGTGCCGATGAAAGTAGGCGATCGCATCGCCACACTGGTGAGCCTGACGCTGACGCCGCTGTCCCTCGACGAAATCAACGCCGTGCACATCGACTCCGACCAGCTCGACGTCCGCGGAACCGCCTACCTCTGGCCCAGCTCGCCGATTGTCGTTTTGCCCGACGACATGGACGCACGCCTGGCCCTGGCCGCGCTCGACGTATGCGGCGCGCCGGCCCAGACCCAACGCCTGGTCGAAGGCCAGAAAACCGTCGTCATCCTCGGCGCCGGGAAGTCCGGCATGCTCTGCGCCGCCACCGCACGCGACACGCTGGGAGATGCCGGCAAAGTATTCGCGCTCGATCTGCGCGACGACAACCTCGTTGCGCTCAAAGATGCCGGCATCATCGATGATTTCCGCACCGCCAACGCAAAAAATCCGGTGGAAGTACTCGATCGCGTGCTGGAAATGACCGGCGGCGAACTGGTCGATGTCCTGATCAACACCTGCAACGTGGCCGACGTGGAAATGTCGTCGATTCTGCCCGTTCGCCCGCGCGGCAAAGTTTACTACTTCAACATGGCCACCAACTTCGCACGCGCAGCCCTCGGGAGTGAAGGCGTCGGCAAAGACGTTGATCTCTTGATCGGCAACGGATACGCTGAGGGCCACGCCGAGCTGACCCTTGCAATCGTTCGCAAATATCCGGTAGTACGCCGCCAGATCGAAGCGTTGATGGAACACCAATAATTCTTAGAAATTTGTCTGAACTGCTATAAAACACTCAGGATGTCGGACTTCAAAATTCATAGTACCTGGATAGTACCTGTCGCCACCGCGATGATTGTGGAGTAAATAGCTACGATGAAGCGTTTCCTACACAGGATTTTGAAAGTCGCCCGTCTGCTTTTCCTGATATCCTGAAAACTGCTTACTGAGCGCAAAGAAACTTATGAGAACAACCGATTCAGATAGCAAAGTCCGCTGCTCGTTTTGTGGCAAAGAAGCACGCGATGTTCGCAAACTCATCGCCGGCCCCAAAGTCCACATCTGTGACGAGTGCGTGTCGTTGTGTCGCGAGATCATCGAAGAAGATCGCCACCGTGAACCCGAGAAAAGTAAGGCGCTCGAAGAAATGCGCCCCAGTCAGATCAAGACTTATCTCGACGAACATATCATTGGCCAGGATCGCGCCAAACGCGCGATTTCTGTCGCCGTTTACAATCACTACAAACGCCTCAAAGCCGCCGAAGAAGAACGCGCGCGACGTGCCGCAGCCGAGGAAGCTCCTGGCGAAGAACTCGTCGGCTTTGACGACGAAGATGACGACGACGTCGAACTGACCAAGGGAAATATCCTGATGATCGGTCCGACCGGCAGCGGCAAAACCTTGATGGCGCAATCCCTGGCCAGAAAACTCGACGTGCCCTTCACCGTCGCCGACGCAACCAGCCTCACCGAAGCAGGCTACGTCGGTGAAGACGTCGAAAACGTCATCAAAAACCTCTGGCTTGCCGCCGACCGCGACGTCGAACGCGCAAGCTACGGCATTGTGTGCCTGGACGAAATCGACAAAGTCAGCCGACGCGGCGATTCGCCCTCCTCCACCCGCGATGTCGGTGGCGAAGGCGTACAGCAGGCTCTGTTGAAAATGGTCGAATCCAGCAACGTGATGATTACGCCGGAAGGCAGCCGCAATCGTCCGCAGCAGGAATTCATCCAGATCGACACGACCAACATCTTGTTCATCGCCTGCGGCAGCTTCCAGGGACTGACCGACATCATCGCACGCCGCATCGGCAAAAGTTCCATGGGCTTTGGCGCGGACTTCACCAAACGTGTCGATAGCTCCAACGATCTACTCAAGCACGTGCGCCCGGAAGACATCGTAAAATTCGGCATGATTCCAGAATTCATCGGCCGCTTCCCGATCATCGTCGCCTTCGATGAACTCAGCGAAGAAATGCTCGTCGAAATTCTCTGGAAACCCAAAAACAGCCTGGTCAAACAGTACCAGAAACTGTTCGAACTCGAGAACGTCAAGCTGCGCTTCCACCCGGAAGCCATGCTCGCCATCGTCCGCGAAGCCATCAAACGCAAAACCGGCGCCCGCGGCCTGCGCTCGATCATCGAAGAAGTCATGCTCGACACCATGTACGAACTGCCGAGCCTGAAAAACGTGCGCGAGTGCATCATCACCGAAGAAAGCGTCATCAACCGCGACAAACCCATGCTCGTCTACGAAAAACAAACCGCATAATTTCTTTTGTTAAGAATTAGCAAAAAAAAAAAGGAGCGCTCCCCACGAGCGCTCCTTTTTCATTTCTTGCGATTCTTGCGATGCCTGAAAATTCACAACCCAAGCATCACAAACATCAATCGCACCCGAAGGTCTCCGCCGGCTCGCCCGGCTCACCGTTCAATGCCGCATGGGCACCATTACCACCCGGCGCACTGCCTCCTTTTTGGATGGTTACCTCTGTCAGCACAGGTTTGGATTCATGGCAATAAACGCCGTAAGAAACACCTCCGGCTCCGCCGCCGCCATGACCGCCGGCTCCGCCGTCGCCTCCTGTACCTCCCTTGCCTGGTGTCGGCTCACCAACAACTTCACCGCCCTCACCGCCTTTTCCTCCGGCTCCGCCCTGGCCGCCATTTCCACCAGCGCCACCGACATTCGCCGTAATCATAGCAGCAACGATCTCGATATCGGCGTTCACCAGAAACACACCAAAGCTACCGCCACCACCGGCGCCGCCCTCACCGCCTTCCCCCCCACAGCCGCCAGCGCCACCGCCACTGCCGCCAGGTGAATTAAAGGTGTTAGGCGTATTCATTTGATAATCCTCATCATGAGCACCACCACCACCGGCCCCACCTGTTCCATCCTTTCCAGAGCTACCTGAAACACCATCGCCAGTCGGTGTCCAAAATGCAGATGCAATCACGCCTGTGGACGTCCCACCAGCTCCGGCTTCAGCAGCGGGCTGACTTTCGCCATTTTCCCCATCGCCTCCTGTCGGATTGGAAATATCACCCGCCTTTCCACCTACAGCATTGGCTGAGTCCTGTCCTTTCTCGGCGGGAATAATATCCGTGCCCGGAGGACGCGAATCGAGACCATAACCAATACCACCTTGCCCACCTTTAGTTTCTTCATTCAAACACTCACTATTTACACCGCCTTTTCCGACATCATAAGCAGTCCCTCTCCCTGTAATTTCATATCTCGGTGTTTTTCCTCCATCCTTCCCATCCGCGCCCGCCGCACCATTTTCCCCATCCTTTCCATTACCACCTTTTCCGACCTGCACCGTAATATCTCGCAAAACCAGGGCATTCGAATTCGCAACATGCACGCCATAATTCGAAAAGCTCCCCACAGGCGCATCAGCGGTCGTGATATCAAACCCCACAACCCAGGTGGGACGTATAATGCCTTCTGCACGAACCCCGATAATGTCCTGCTCTGCAGCAGGCGCTTCAATCCGTACACGACTCTTCGGCGTATACGTAAAATCAGAATCGTAACTGGCATACATAGAAACACCGTTTTTGAGTACAATCGGCCCCACCTGAGCTGGAGAATTTTTATCACCAGAAACGACGATTGCGGCGGTCGCAGAAGTTGCCCGAGAAATTGCCTCAGACAAACTCTTCAACGGCCCTTCCTTACTTCCAGCCCAGGTATCCTCACCATTATCGCCATCGACAAAGAGAACAGCATCGCACTCAAGGCCAACAAGACCTTCCGGAATTGCGCACGTTTTATGCGATGCATCCGTGGCATCATCACACGAAACGATCACACCAAGCCCGCAAGCCCCACATGAATCTCGCGTGAGTCGGCAGGTAGATTCCGAGCCGTGCCCAACATCCGTGTCGGCGATGTCATCGATATCCTTATCCGTACTTTCCGTATCACGCGTCGTGGTGGCGTCTTCGTCCTGCCTAAGATCTGTATCCTCTTGCTGGTACGTAGGAATATCGCCCGAACACGCCGCGCTGAATCCTCCCAATCCCATCCCCAATAAAATAGCCAGTGCTTTTTTCATATTCTCTCCCCAATCAATACATATTCTCACGTAGCGATATAAGCTTTCCCTGAAAAACAACCAATGCCGTGGCATTTTAGAAAACCGTCCCATCTCCATGCGTATGCGAACACAAAAATACATGCACAACAGGCATTTTCCCCGGCCTCCTGTACTTTTCTCGGATAACAAAACCGCTACAAACTGGTTGATGGGCTGAACGATAGTAAAGTTCTATGGAAAAGACAAAGGGTGTTTCCCCCGAGACTCTCCTACATCTCTGCAAACAAAAAAGGAGCGCTCCCCACGAGCGCTCCTTTTTCATTTCTTGCGATTCTTGCGATGCCTGAAAATTCACTCCCCAAACATCAATCGCACCCGAAGGAATCCGCGGCCTTACCCGGCTCACCGGGATTTCCACCAGTGCC
This sequence comes from Lujinxingia vulgaris, assembly GCA_040393065.1. Classification (GTDB taxonomy): domain Bacteria; phylum Myxococcota_A; class Bradymonadia; order Bradymonadales; family Bradymonadaceae; genus JACCWM01. The sequence continues at coordinate 7,904 of JBEBUW010000029.1, forward strand.
GCCCGGCGCAGAAGCGCCGCTCACAAACTGCACGCCATCCTGCAGCGTCAACGTAGACTTATGGCAATAAACGCCGAAGGAAACGCCGCCGGCTCCGCCGCCGCCATCACCGCCTTTACCGCCAGCACTGCCATCGCCGCCTTTGCCGCCATACGGCGTGGGAGCCGCGGTTGATGAGCTAGAAACTCCGCCTTTGCCCCCTGTGCCACCTTTGCCGCCTTCGCCGCCCTTACCACCATCGCCGCCCTTACCACCCGTGCCGGCAGTGAATGTAGAGTCTTTGATTTCAATATCTGCTTCGACCAAAAACAGGCCGAAGCTGCCGCCGCCGCCCTGTCCGCCCTGGCCGCCCTGGCCGGCGCATCCACCAGCACCGCCACCGCCGCCGCCGTTGCCAGCAACATTGGAACCCTTGGCAAAAGCCGCACCACCGCCACCACCACCGCCTCTTCCGTGTTCTCCGGCCGTACCATCGCCGCCATGCCCCGTGGGCTGCCAGAAGTCTTCGTAAAGTTCTCCTGCGGAAACGCCTCCTTCCCCATCTTCACCCGGTTCAACATTCAAAGACGCGCTCACTCCATCCCAACCATAACCATTATTCACCGTCGCAACACCTCCGGCGCCTCCGGCTCCCCCCTCGACACTGCTTCCAGGCTGCGCCAGTCCATTTTTGGATTGCCCCACGCCTCCATTCCCTCCCATTGTGACCAATGGCGAACAAGCAGCATTACTCCCGCCCGTACCTGGTTCACTGCTCTCAGGCTTTACTACTCCAACAAGACCTCGATGCTCCCACAAAGCATTTCCACCATTCCCTCCATCGTTACCCGCTGCCCCGGCCTGCGCATCACTCCCATTGCCACCACGCCCGGCATGAGCCGTTACATAATGCAAGGCCAGCTGGTTCTCCTCGATCTGCCGGGCATACACCGCGTAATTCGACCGCCCGGCCGCCGCGTTTTCGGTCCGAAAACGAAGGCCATGGATAAGCGTGCGCCGGGTAATCGATTCCGCCCGCAAACCAAACACATCGGGCTCCGCTGATGGCAATGTCCCCTTCTTGATCAACAACGTCGGCCAGTTGTACGGCGTATAACTGAAATCGCTATCGTAGCCGCCGAGCACAGAAATACCGTCAGCAACAGAAATCAGCTCGCTCTCAAAAACTTCTGAACCGCTGCTTGCCACAATCACCGCAACCCCACCTTTAGTCTTCCGCGCAGTATCAATCCCCTCCGGAATCGTTTTCAGCGGCAACTCCCGAGTGCCAGGGTTTTGCGTGTCGCCATTCTCCAGATCGACGTACACAAAAACAGAATCCTCCGTCCAATCTTCAGGAATCTCCGGCATCAGACATATGGGCGGATCCTCTGCCCCGGCATTGCCCGCATCGTTACACGTTAACCAGACGCCAAGTCCCTGCAGGCCGCATCGTTCCTCTTTGGAAAACGTACAATCGCACGGCAAACAATGAACGATCCCGCCGCAGCTATCTTCGATCTCTCCGCAGACTTCTTCCGAACATTGAATGATCTCAGGAACACACGTCGGCTCCTCTACATCCTCTTCATCAACATCCGCTTCGTCTTCAACATCTTGATCTTGCCCATCCCCCGCATCATCCCCGCTTTCTGCCACATCCTCTTCTATCTCGTCAGCGTCCTGATTTTCCAGCAGAGCAGGAAGCTCATAATTCTGACAGCCTGCCGCCAGCAAAAACCCAGAAAATAGAATAGTAAGGCGTAAAATCTTCATAATTCAGCAACCCGGACTCAAAATCTTTAGAAACAATCCATAGGACTGTAATTTCCTGAAGGAACAATGCGATATTTGCAAAAATCTTTCAAATCCAACGGACTAATTTCCACAATATTGGAGTATGTCGCCTAATTCATACGTTTTTCCTGCATGAACCGCAGGTTTCATCCTGTGACGGGTGCGTTTTCAAAAAATGGTCCCCAAAACCGTGCCCGAATCATGACCTGTGTTTTTCCAAGGGGCGAACTCCCACCGATTAGGGTACAGCGCGACTGGCGTATATGTTCTTGGGTAGGTGATTGTTCTACAGCGTCTCGAAATGCAAGGATGGCGCTGGCGGCGGAGATGCGGATGAGTAGCGAAGACAGAAAAACAGGCGCGCAGCCTCAAGATCCGCAATTACTCAATGGCCTGGCAATGGCCCTGGATGCTGCCCAACTTGGCATATGGGAACTTGATTTTGCCAGCGGAAACATCCGCCGTTCTTTAAGGCATGACCAAATCTTTGGCTACGATACACTACAACCCACCTGGAATCAGATGGACTCCTGGCGACACATCCGCCCTGAAGACAAGGCAGCTGTGGAGCAATCCTACAAAGAAGCCCTGGTAACAGGTTTCTGGCGAGCGCACTTTTATATTGACCGCAACGACGGAAAATCACAACCGATCACACTCAGCGCCAGTGTCTTGTACGATGTACGGGGCAAGCCCGAGCGTATGATCGGTGTCATCAGTGAAGACAAAGACATCAACCGCGACGCGCCAAACTCGCTCGAAGACCTGGCGCGCTCGGAAGCCTTAAAGCGCAGCCAACAAGCTCTGCGCCAGAATGAACACTTTACACAAACCGTACTCAACAGCGTGGCCGACGGCGTGGTCGTCTATGATCGCGATCTGCGCTATGTCGCCTGGAACCGGGCCATGAGCATGGCCACAGGCATCTCCTCCGAACAAATCATCGGCCGCAATGTCCAGGAAGTTTTCCCCCAACTCTTAGCAGAAGGCGTTTTGGATCTGCTCCACCGCGCCCTCCAGGGCGAAAACCTCCGCTCCGGCGATCGCCCCTTTATCGTGCCCGCCACAGGCGAAAAAATCTGGATCCAGAGCCTCTTCAGCCCGCACTTTGATGCCGACGGCGAGATCATCGGGGTGGTCGGGATTATCCATAATGTGACCGAGCGGCGGCTGGCGGAAGAAAATCTCATAAAACTCAAAAGCGAAGAAATTGCACGCGTGCAGGCCGAAGAAGCCCAGCACAAAATTTCGACGATCCTGCAAAGCATCACAGACGCATTCTTTGCCATCGATAACAACTTTCGCTTTACCTACGTCAATCCTCGCGCCGCACAGTTTTTACGCCGCAGTGCCGATGAAATGCTCGGCCAGGATTTGCGTGAAATGTTCCCCACAATTGTGGAACACGAAGACTTCCATTATCTGCGCAAAGCCATGGAAACCCGCGCACCCGTGAAGTTTGAAAGCCGGCTCCCTCATAACAAAGGCTGGCTGGCCATACGCATTTATCCTTCCGGTGAAGGCATCTCCATCTACTCTCACGATCTAACGCGCCAAAAGCGCGCAGAAGACCGCCTGCGTGCCAGCGAAGAGCGCTTCCGCGTCGTCACCGAAAACTCGCCAGATATCATCGTCGTCATCGAACCGTCTGGCCTCATTCAATACGCATCGCCGTCTGCGGAAGCCCTGCTGGGCTATTCGCCCGAGGAGCTGGAAGGCCGCAATCTGTTCAAAAAGTTTCCCTCCGACGCATCCCACACGTTGCGAAACAATCTGCTGCTTTTGATGTATGAGCCCGAAAAAAAAATCACCCTGGAGCTTGAAATTACCCGCCCGGGCGAGCAAGACATCTGCCTCGATATTCGCGCCAACAATCTGTTTACTCATCCCGACGAAACCTCAGGCATCCTCCTGACCATGCGCGATATCACCCGCGCCAAACATCACCAAAAAGAACTGGTGGAAGCGCGCAAAAAGGCCGAGCAAATGAACCGGCTCAAATCCAGCCTGCTGGCCAATATGAGCCACGAGATCCACACGCCGCTCACCAGCCTGCTCGCGCAGGCAAACTTGCTGGCCGCCGAAATCCCGGACAAATACCGTGACGCCATCGAACGCATCGAACGCGGCGCGCGCCGCCTCGCTGATACCTTTGGCTCCGTACTTGCCCTGGCCCAGCTCGAAGGAAGCGCACTGGGCATCGAGCGCGAATCCTTCGATCTCGTCCGCGAAGTCCAGGCCGTGCTCCAGGAACACGAAAAAGCCGCGCGCAGAAAAAACCTGACGCTCCGCATCAAATCCGACCACAAAGAAATTCCGATTTATACCGATCCCCTCTACATCGACCGCGTACTCAACAGCCTTGTAGATAACGCCATAAAATTCACCGAACAAGGCGAAGTCCTCATCGAACTCACCACCTCCGGTCCACAGGTCGAAATCATCGTCCGAGACACCGGAATCGGAATCCACCCGGAGTTTTTGCCCCAACTTTTTGACGAATTCCGCCAAGAATCCACCGGACTTTCACGCATGCACGAAGGCAGCGGCCTGGGCCTGGCCATCACCAAACGCATGGTCGAAGCGCTCGGCGGCACCATCGACGTCACCAGCGAACCCGGCGTCGGCAGCAGCTTTCGCGTGCGCCTGCTTACCCAGCCCGTAGAAAACCGCTCCCTGCAAAAATCCAGACGCCGCATGCTCGCCCAACAAGAAGCCGTCTCACGCCGCATCCTCAACAACGGCAATGGCAACGGCCAATCCAAACGCACCAACCGCGTGCTGCTCGTCGAAGACAACGAAGACATCCGCCCCCTGCTCGAACAACTCTTGAAAAAAGTCGGCGAAGTCGATGCCTTCTCAAACGCCGAAGCCGCACTGGAATGCGCGGCACGTACCAATTATGACATCGTGCTCATGGATATCAGCCTGCCCAAAATGAGCGGCCTGGAAGCCATGCTCAAACTGCGAAGCATGCACGAATACGATAACGTCGCCGTCATCGCGATGACCGGACACGCCATTCCCGGCGACCGCGAACGCTTCCTACAAGCCGGATTCGACGCCTACATCGCCAAACCCTTCGCGCCCAGCGAGCTGGTTTCCATGGTCGAAGCCTGGATTTAGCCGCTTCAAAAAACCGCAAGCAACATCACGAATAACCTATTGATTCTCCCGGTGTTTTTGGAGTAGCTTCGCCACCGCGCGCACCCCGGAGAATTCCGCCGCCCGCGCACAGTTATTTGGATTGAAAAGCCCTTTTACTGCCCCCCGCCCCAGAAGTTTTTACTATGTTTTCTGTTGCCCTTGTGCCTGCCGCCGGCCGTGGCGCGCGTCTTGATCGCCCTTCCACTCCCAAACCCCTGATCGATGTTGGCGGCCGCCCAATTTTGCTCGACGTGCTGCTCCGCCTCCAACAGGCCGGACTGCAACGCGCTGTGGTTGTGGTCGGCTTCGGCGGTGATGAAATCGTTCGCGAACTGACCAATCATCCCGAACTCACCATCGCCCTGGAATTCGTAAAAAACCCTGACTGGCAAAAAGGACTTGCCTCCAGCCTGTTGGCCGCGCGCGACAAAATCCAGGAACCCTTCGTCCTCGCTATGGCCGATCACCTCTTCGATGGTGACCTGGTCAAAAAAGTCGCCCAGGCCCAACTTCAGGCCGACGAACAGGCCGTCATGCTTGTCGACAAGAACATCGACGCCATCCACGACCTGGCCGACGCCGTCAAAGTCCAACTCGCAGGCGAAAACAACACCTACGTCGCCGACATCAGCCGCACCCTCGACGAGACCTCCACCGACGCCGTAGACGCCGGACTCTTTGCACTCCGCCCCGCGATCTTCGACGCCCTCGAAGAAGCCCTGCGCGAACAAGAGCCCGCCGACCTCACCGAAGCCATCCACGCACTCGCCGTGCAAGGCAAAGTCCGCGCCGTCTTCACCGACGGCGCTAGCTGGCACGACATCGACACGCCCTCCGCACTGATCCGCGCCGAGATGGAATTCCGCGCACGACGCCGCAAAGCCCAGGTCGCGTCCCCCAAATTCGCAGTCACCCAGGCCGACGTCCCCGCAACCCACAGCTACACCTTCACGACCGGCAAACCCGTCGACACCAAAGTCCTCATCCAGCGCGGATTCGTAAAAAATCCCTCCAGCCTGCAACTCATCCCCGACGAAAGCGCCTCCTCGCCGATTTACGTCTTCACCGATACCAAAGTCGACGGACTCTACGGCGATGCATTCGTCGGCGGCCTGGACAAACTCGGCTACGACGTCCGCCGCATCGTGCTCGCTGAAGGCGAAGAATCCAAGGCCCTGTCCAACTACAACCGCCTCGTAGAACGCGTTTTGGCCGGCGGCATCGACGAGCGCTCCGTGCTCATTTCACTCGGCGGCGGCGCCGTCTGCAACGTCTGCGGATTCATCGCCTCGACCCTGTACCGCGGCATCGGCCTCGTCCACGTCCCCACCACACTCATGGCCCAGTGCGACGCCGCCATCAGCCACAAACAAGGCTTAAACGGCGAGCGCGGCAAAAACCTCGTCGGTTCCTACTACCCGCCGATTTCCATCGCCGTCGACGTCGAAGTCCTCTCCACCCTCGAAGACTGGCTCGTGCCCGACGGCCTGAGCGAAGTCATCAAACACGCGCTCGGCCAGGACAAGGACTACCTCGATTTCCTGATGGACTACAAAGGCTCCATGTACGACCTGGACTTTCTGGAGTACGTCGTCCGCAAAAACATCGAACTCAAAGTCGGACTGATGGCCATCGACGCCAAAGAACACCGCGAAGGCATGGTCCTGCAGTACGGCCACTCCGTCGGCCACCCGATCGAGTTTTTGTCCGGCTACGACTTAAACCACGGCCAATCCGTCGCCATCGGCATGATGGTCGCAGCCCGCGTTGCACGCCAGCTCGGCGCCTGCGGCGATGACATGATCGAATTGCACCGCCAGGTCATCGAAAAATACGGGCTGCCCACGCGCATCCCCAAAAACATCCAGGTCGCCGATATCCTCGCAACCATGCGCTACAACAAACGCTTCCTCACCGAAGGAACCCGCATGGCGCTCATCGACAAACCCGGAAACCTCTGGTCCGTCGACGGCGACTACGCCATCCCCGTCTCCGATGGCATCCTCAAAAGCGCAATCCTCGCCACCTATTAATCCGTGGATCGTACCATGAACGCTACAACTACCCCCAGGCGACGTGTCCTCATCACCGGCGGCGCAAGCGGCATCGGCTTTGCCACCGCCCGCGCCTTCGCCGAACGCGGAGATCACGTCATCATCTGCGGCCGAAACGCCGAAAAACTCGCCGCCGCACGCGACCAGCTCGCCAGATTTGGCGACATCGAAACCTTCACCGTCGATGTCGCCAACCAGAACGACGTCGAAGCCATGTTCGCAGCGCTTCTAGAATCCTCCGGCGGCAAGCCCATCGACGTCCTCGTCGCCAGCGCCGGCACCTGCCAGCAAGCGCGCCTGGACGAACCGCACAGCGACGACGTCTGGCACAACACCATCGCCACCAACCTCAACGGCGTGTATTACTGCTTGAAAGCCGCCTCAAAAAACATGCCCGACGGCGGCAATATCGTCGTCGTTTCCTCCGGCCTTGGCAAAAACGCCCGCGCCGGTTTCGAAGCCTACGTCGCCAGCAAACACGCCGTCCTCGGCCTTGCCAAATGCGCCGCCCTCGAACTCGCCCCGCGCCAGATCCGCGTCAATTCCGTCTGCCCGGGCTGGGTCGACACCGAAATGTCGCGCGCCGACGCCGCCAACTCCGCAAAAGCCGCCGGCATCTCCGTCGAAGAATTCCGCCGCAACGCCATCAGCGGCATCCCGCTCGGACGCATGGTCACTCCCGAAGAAGTCGCCGATCTGATCGAGTTTTTGTGCTCCGACAAATCCAGCGCGATCACCGGCCAGAGCTACAACATCTCCGGCGGTGAGTTCTTCAATTGACGAAAAACCCCATGAAAACCCTCGTAATCGGCCACGTCACCCACGACCACTACCAGGAAGGTTTCGTCGCCGGCGGCTGCGCATTTTACGGCGCCATGGTCCACGCACGCCTCGCCGGCCACACGCATCTGGTCACCCTGGTCGGCGAAGATTTCACCTGCGACCACGCCCTCCAAAACTTGAGCGCCACCACCTACCGCCAGGGCCAGACGACGGTTTTCGCCAACTACTATCCGCCCGACGCCCCCCGCATCCAGCTTCTCGAAGCCCTGGCCGCCAACATCACGCCCACCCACATTCCCGCAGAATCGACCACCGCCGACCTCGTGCATTTCGCCCCGGTCTTGAGCGAAATCGAACTCGACGACTGGGATTTCAGCCAATACCCCGGCCTCGTCGCCATCAACGTCCAGGGCTGGATCAAAGTCGCCGGCGACACCGTCCAGCCCGCCGAATTCGAGCAATACCAGCAACGCGGCGTGGGCGGCGCGCAGAGCAAAAACCCCGCGCGCCGCGTCGTCCAAAAACCCTGGAACGTGCGCCCCGAACAACTCCACGGCATCGACATCGCCTGCCTGAGCGAAGAAGACCTCATCGGCCAGGGCGACCTGCTCGAACGCCTGATCTCCGCCATCCCCGTCGTCGCCCTGACCCGCAGCGAAGCCGGCAGCCGCATCTATCTCCACCAACAACCCACCGACATCGGCATTTACCCCACCCGACCCGTCGACCCGACCGGCGCCGGCGACGTTTTCGCCGCCACCTTCACCCACAAAATCTGCGAAGGTCTCGACCCACTCCAGGCCGCCCGCTTTGCCGCCGCAGCCTCGTCCATCGTCATCGAAGACATCGGCGCCCGAGCCCTCACACGCCCCGATTTCGCCGAAGAACTACAGCGCCGCGCCCAACTTATCCGCTAAACGCTACGCTCTGCTTTTCTTCTCTTAGCTTTTCTTTTTTCTGCTTTTTCCTTCGCGGCTTCGCGGCTTCGCGCGAGACACGCCTTTGCCGTGCTTTTCTTTTTTCTGCTTTTCCTTCGCGGCTTCGCGGCTTCGCGCGAGACACGCCTTTGTCGTGCTTTTCTCGGCTTTTTTTCTTCACGGCTTCACACGAGAAACGCCTTATACCTTCCAACAACCACCATACATCGTCAGAGTAAAAACCATGGATCTGCACTTCGAAGGCCGCCAGCAAGAAATCAGCCGGTTCATCGACACGCTCTTTGCCAGCAATTTCGAAGACGCCGTCACCGCCGATGGCTGGCCCCGCGCCATGGTCCGCACCGGATTTGCGCTCCACCGCCGCACCTGGAACGCCGAACGACTGGCCGCCACCGCCCTCACCGAACTTCAGACCACCTTCCGCGACCAGTTCCCCCACCGACTCGCCGGCTCCATCACCCACATCTGGCCCGCCCTGCCCGGCGCAGGCCTCACCCCGGTGTTGTTCGGCTGGCTGCTCGGCATCCCCCAGCAAATCCGCGCCTCCCGCCGCGGCCAGAACTTCGCCGCGCTCGTCCACCAGCTCGCCAGCGACATCGCCCCCGGCAGACTCACCCGCACCAATGACTTTTCCACCGGCGAAATCGTCGTCGTCAGCGGCAGCGACGAAACCCTGCAAGCCGTCCGCGCTCAGCTCCGCCCGGGCCAACACCTCGTCGGCTACGGCCACCGCACCAGCTTCGCCCTCATCCTCGACAGCCCCGCCCTCGATCTCGACGACATCGCCCAGAAACTCGCCCTCGACGCCGTCCTCTGGCATCAGCAGGGCTGCTTCTCCGTCCGCGGCGTGATTTTCTGCGGCGACCACAAACGCAAACTCTCCTTCGCCGGCGCGCTCGGCAACGCCATCGAAGACGTCGAACGCCAGCTCGAAGCCACCCACCTCGACGACACCACCCTCGGCGCCCGCGCCCAGGCCCTGGGTCTGGCCCGATTCACCAGCCCTGTCTGCGGCCGCGGCATCGGATGGGTCCAACCCCAACTCACACCCCACACCGGCGCCCAGATTTCCCCCCACGTCGTCACCCTGCACCACATCTCCGACCTCGCCGAACTCCCCGCCGCCGTCCAGATCCCACCCCACCAGATCCAGGGCGTCGCCCTTGCCGCAACCCCCGACGACCCACGCCGCACCACCGCCACCGACCTCCTCACCCACCTCGGCGCCACCCTCATCTGCCCCCCCGGCGAACTCCAATCCCCCCCACCCGAATGGCCCCACGACGGCCTCCCCAACCTCTCCATCGCCTTCCGCCCCTGACCGCCTCGCGCGCCTCAAACGAAACATCCTTCAAGTAAAATACGGGCAACCAGGCGTACTTACTGCTCGAACGCGCTGGAAACAGCGTTTTTTGCGCTGGGAAACCCGTTTCCACCCCTGGAATGCGCCAGATTGGCACACCGAACCCTGATTTCCAGTGCTGGAAATGGATTTTCACGAACGCAAAAGCCCGTTTCCAGCACTGGAAACGGGCTTTCTCGCGTCAGGATGTTCATTTCCAACGCTGGAAACGGATTTTCTTATGGAGAGAAGTCCGACTCCACAAGAAAATCAAAAGAAATTGTCTTGTCGAAGACGGCCTCGACGCGGTTGGTGGATTCAAGAGCGACGACGCGTAAAAGCTCGTCGATGCTGCCAGACACAAAGTCGCCGACATCAAGTTCGTCAACGCGGGTCCAGCCCTGGCCTTCGACGTAGAACGGATGATTGGCCGTGGCTTCGATGACCTCAAGGCTGCCGTCCGGGGCGAGTAGCTCGACGCGGATGATCGCCTTGTCGGAGTTTGCGTAGGGCTCCACCACCTCTCGGCACCCGAACTCGCCAGTATCTTCGCTACGGCTCCAGACGAACTCACCCGCCCGAACGAGTTGGATGGGTTTGAGGGAGCCGTCGTAAAGAACTTAAAGTTGTGAAGCTAAATAGATTTGCTCGATGGTTCTATTACCGATCTCTATTTGTCAGCAGCTTCGATGTCAGCTAACAATTCACGGATGTAAGGGCTTATGTAGAAGCGATATTCTGGGATATCCTCATCCAGGCAAGCCCAGTATTCAAGCGTTGATTCGTGTAGTTCTGACTGTTGAAGCAATTGTTTTGCTATTTGTTCCCATATCTCAGGCTGGTGTCCATGCTCTCTAATAGTTTCATCATAGGATGCTATGATTAGAGACATTAAAGCGAACAGCTCATCTTCATTCCAATCACTGTTACTGTAAAAATCAATAAACTCTTGAATTCTTTTAGCGTCCGCAAGTTCAATGTCCCAATCTTGTTCTTGACCAGTTGCAGGTAGCTCTAAAGCGTTGTTTAAGATTTTAATTGCATGAGCAGTTCGAAAGCGCATTTTTGCACCGTTAATACAAAGGTTTATATTTAAGACTATTCTAAAACTCTAGGGAAAGCTGTTCGGACCGTTCCATCAGGTAATGGAATAATCCTCGCATGAGTAGCCGGTACAACAGTTCCATCTGGAAGGATTACCTGACCAAGTCCTTCGGGTAATGGAATGTCTGTAAATGGTCCATTAATAATATTTCGATTGTCGAAAATCCATTCGGCAGCCAATTCATTATTTAACCATTGACCTTGTTGTTGGTTTTCACTTCCTGCTCGCCCTCTAAGCTTTCGTGTGTTTTTAGAACCATGTCCATGCGTGTCAAAAGTGTGCTTCCAATTAGGGCGGCTTTTCCAGTTTGGTGCTGAGGTTGCGGTTTTAAAAATACAATTATGCACCCACGCCCCGAGCTCCCCCACAAAATAGGAGTGGAACTCCTCGACGCCGAAGTTGAAGACGGTCTCGACGCGGTCGGTGGATTCAAGCGCGACGACGCGTAAAAGCTCGCTGAGGCTGCCAGGCACAAAATCGCCGGCATCAAGTTCGTCAACGCGGGTCCTGCCCTCGCCTTTCCGTCGATTTTCCGGCGCGAGCTGCTCTCGGGATAGTTCACTATCAAAAATCAAGCGCGAGCTGCCCGTCGGGCAAGAAAACTTGCGTTTTCCCCGGCGCGAGCTGCCGGTTTTCAAAAAACGGGGGACAAAAAATCAGGCGCGAGCCGGATTTTCGGAACACAAAATTTCGGAAACGCAGCTCGAGCTGCCGGTTTTCAAAAACTGGGGGACAAAAAATCAGGCGCGAGCTGCCGGTTTTCAAAAACTGGGGGACAAAAAATCAGGCGCGAGCTTCGAAGCCGCTAGTTGATGGGTTTTTGGGGTAGCTTGCGCTGCATTTCGAGCAAGCAAACTGTCGTCAACACCGGCGCGAGCTGCATTTCGCGGAAGGCCACACGCAAAATTACCGGCGCGAGCTGCTGTTTTCTAAAACCTGGCAGCTAAAAACCAGGCTCGAGCCGCTGTTTTCCAAAAACACGTGCGGCGAGGCATAAATCGAGGAGCGCAAAGCCGGAATCCCGAGGGATAGACCTGGAGGGTCGTCCCGAGGGTTTCGGCGAAGCGATCGTCGATTTAGGACCGCCGCCCATCAGGTCACGGCACTCCGTGCCCTGGCGGACACCCACTCGCTCAATACGACAGTGCTAAGGATCAGTAAGAATAAAATACTGACCTGGCTCCAGGCGAGTGTGTCGATGGAGGCCTGGAGTTCCATGCCGATGCCGCCGGCGCCGACCAGGCCAAGGACGGTGGCTTCGCGGATGTTGATGTCCCAGCGGTAGATGGAGATGCCGGTAAACGTGGGGGCGATTTGCGGGATCACGCCGTAGGTCAGGATTTGCGGGCCGGTGGCGCCGGTGGCGGTGATGGCTTCGACGGTGCGCGTGTCGATTTCCTCGATCGATTCGTAGAGCAGTTTGCCGACGAATCCGACCGAGCGCAGGGCGATGGCGAGTATGCCGGAGAGCATGCCGGGGCCAAGGATGACGACGAGCAGCAGCGCCCAGATGATGGAGTTGACGGAGCGCGAGGTGACCAGAAGAAAAAGCGCGATGGGGCGGACGAACAGCCGGGAGGGCGTCGTGTTCCTCGCGGTCAGAAAGGCCAGCGGCGCGGCGATCATGATGCCCAAAAGGGTGCCGAGTGTGGCGATGTGGATCGTGTCGATGAGCGGTGTCCACAGCTCCGAAGCGTAGGAAAACTTCGGGGGCATCATGCGGTTGGCCAGGTCCTGCGCCTGCAGTCCGGAGGTCCACACGAAATCCCAGGTGGTCTGCGCGGAAATCTGGCGCGCGCAGTACACGACGACCAGCGCGATGCCGAGCGTGGTCAGCCAGTGGATGAGCGCAGTTTTGGGGTCACGGCGACGCCAGATTTTCTCGCCGTCTTTTTCGATGATTGGCATTTAGAGCACCCGCTTTCGGATGGCGCTTGCGGCGTATTCGGCGCACAAGACGATTCCGATGATCATGAGCAAAATGGCGGCGACGGCGTCGAATTCGTAGCGGTCGAAGGCGGTATTCAGGGTTGCACCGATACCGCCCGCACCGACGAGTCCGATGACAGCCGAGTCGCGAAAGTTGATATCGAGCCGATACAAGGTCAGGCCCAGATAGCGCGGCAAAACCTGGGGCACGACCGCGTACACAACGCGTTGCAGCCAGGAGGCGCCGGTGGAAGTCACGGCTTCGACGGCGTTCCATTCGATGGATTCGACTTCTTCGGCAAGGAGTTTGCCGAGGAATCCGACGGTCGAAACGACCAGTGTCATCAGGCCGGCAAACGGTCCGAAACCGAACATCGCGACGAACAAAACCGCGACGATCAGTTCGTGAAACGCGCGCGAAACGGCCAGGATGCTACGGCACACCAGATACACCGGGCGCCAGGCCAGGTTGCGGGCGGCGCCAAGGCCGATGGGAATCGAGAGCAACACGCCGAGTACGGTCGAGACGACGGTCATCGTCAGGCTTTCGGCGAATCCGGCGCGGATATCGGTCCAGCGCGTCACAAAATCCGGTGAAAGTACGCCGGCAAAAAGCGATTTTGCGCGCACCGTGCCTTCGACCAGGCGCGCGACGTCGATTTCGACGCTGGCAAGCGCCAGACACAGGTACGCAACCGAGCCAATATATAAGGCCCAGCGCAGCCGGGGGTCTTTGATTTGAGGCGGCCGGCGCCAGGTGCGCACGGTTTGATTGGTTGGTTGCGTCACTTCGCTCACGCCGAGACTCCGTCTGTTTTGGTGAGAGCATCGAGCGTGCCGTCCGCTGCGGAATCGTCGCCGTCCTCAAAATCATCGGCGTCTTCTGCAGAGGCCGCCGGCTGGCTCCAGTCTTCGCCGCCGTAGATTTTGGTCAGGACGCTGTTGTCCAGATCTCCGGGCAGGCCGTCGAAGATGAGTTTTCCGGCGGCCAGACCGATGATGCGGTCCGTGAACTGCTGGGCCAGAGGAACGTCGTGGATGTTGATGATCGCGGCCAGGCCACGTTCGCGGCAGAGCTCGGCGATCAGGCGCATGATCTGGCGCGCGGTGCGCGGGTCGAGGCTTGCCGTGGGTTCGTCCACAAGCAACAGCTCGGGGCTTTGCAACAGGGCGCGGGCGATGCCGACGCGCTGGCGCTGACCGCCGGAAAGTGCGTCGGCGCGGCGGTCGTGCAGGCCTTCCAGCCCGACGCGCTCAAGCAGAGCAAACGCCTGGTCGACATCGGCCTGCGGAAATCTGCGCACCAGGCTTTTGAAGAAACTCGTGTAGCCGAGTCGCCCGGAAAGTACGTTTTCCATGACGGTCAGCCGGTTTACGAGCGCGTAATCCTGGAAAATCATGCCGATGCGACGGCGCTCCAGCCGCAGCGCACTGCGCGAAAGGCCGGTCAGCTCGGTGTCTTTCAACAACACCTTGCCGCTGGTTGGTTCGACCAGGCGGTTCACGCACCGAATGAGCGTACTTTTGCCGGCGCCCGATGGCCCGATCAGCGAAACCAGCTCACCCGGAGCAATGGTCAATGTCACGTCTGTAAGCGCGGCAAACGCGCCGTAGCGTTTATGTAAACCCTGAATTTTGAGCATGTTTTGACTACCGACAGCTATAAGTCACGTTGAAACTCTCGTCGACCTTGCGAATAACCGACCAGTGTTCCTTGTAGGAAATGGGGATAAATCCGGCTTCGTCCGGAAATTCACGTGCCAGCGCGGAACCTTCCCAGGGGAAGGTCAAAAAGCCTTCGCGGACTTTGGCGGCAAGTTCTGGATTCAGAGCGTGCGAAACGCCAAATCCGGTGGTGGGAAAGGTCTGCGATTTGTACAAAACGCGGACCTTGCTGCGGTCGGCCACGCCGATATTGAACAGGCGGTCGGTGACCTGGTTGGCGACCGCGGCCGCGTCGTAGTCGCGGTTGATGACGCCTAGCAGTGAGTTGTCGTGGCGGCCCGAAAACGCCGGCTCGAAGTCGCGGCCGGCCTCGAAACCAAATTCCGACAGCAGCAGCGCGGACGGCGCTTTGTAACCGGAGTTGGAGGTGGGCGCGGTAAAGGCGAGTTTGCGGCCTTTTAAGTCTTCGATCTTTTCGATGCCGCTATCGATATGGGTGATGATTTCCATCTCGTAGCCAAACGAGCCGTCCTGGCCGGCCATCATCGCGAAGGGCACAAATCCGGCGCAATTTACGGCCAGCGGCAGGCTTCCGGAGTTGAATCCTGCGATGTGCAAACGCCCGGCGCGCATCGCTTCGATTTGCGCGGCGTTGGATTGCACCGGGAAAAACTGCACGTGGCGACCGGTTACTTTTTGCATATGTTCAAGGAACTCGAGCCAGACCTCGCGGTATTGCGTGGGATCTTCGACCGGCGTAAAGGCAAAGATCAACGTTTCCGGGTCGAGCCAGCGCTCGGGATCGTGCGGCGGCGAGGCGATAAGGTCGCCCGTGGCATCACAGAATCGTTTATCGAGCGCGCCGGCCTGGCAACGCGCCGGATCAAACTCCACAACCGATTCACAGGCACTCAAAACCAGTGCAACAACGAGCAAAAATACGACTGAAAACCATCGATTCAATAAACGCAAACTGCCTCCTCCAGAGAGTTTTCGCGCTCGTTATACGTTCAAAACATCAAAAGTGCTACTCACACGTTGGACAAAAGCCGATTTCCGGTATAAGGGCTTCGTGTCCATTTTTTGGCCCAATCCTTAAGCGATGAAAGCGATGAACCCCAATCACGATTCCAATCAAGACTCTCAGCATCCCCAAGAACCCACGCAAAACGAGCACGTTTCTAATGCGTCCGATAACGATGAAGTAGAAGCGGAGCCGGCAGATACTTCGACGTCACAAGATGACCTTTCGGAAACTTCTGAAACCGACGACGAGCAACAGGAAGCCGGTGCAGAAGGCGAAAACACCGGCGGACGTCCGCGCAGAAAGAAAAAGCCACTGCGCGAAATCGTGCTGCCCGAACTTCGTCGGCTGGCCGAACTGACCACGCGTTATCCTGAAATCGGCGCGCCGCTGGCCGACCTGGCGCTCAAACTCGGTCACCGTGACCTGAGCCAGCGCCTGCTCAATGTGGCGCTGGAAGGCGGCGAAGAAGGCATCGACGCGCGCTTTTTGTCCGCAGAGCTTGCTCGCCGCGAGGGACGCTACACCGAAGTGCTCGAGCACGTTCTGGCCGCGCTTTCGCAGTATGCCGAAAGCGGCGACGAGAACACCGACCGTGGCGCACGCCTTTTGCATCTGGTTCGCCAGGGATTTGCTGTTGTGATGTTTGAGCTGGGCGATATTTCGGCACATTCCGAGTTCTCCAAAGCCATCACCGAGAATTTGCTCAAGCTGGAAGACCGCTTCCGGGACAACGCGTTTTTCTACACGCTGCTGGCTCAGGCGCAGTGGAGCACCGACCGCGAGTTGAGCGAACAGACCTGGGAGCGCGCGATTGCACTTGGCGAGCCGGAATCGACCTGGAATGCACGCGGGACGTGGTATAAAGAGGCGGAAAACGACTTGGAGCGCGCCGAACAAGCGTACTTGCGCGGCCTGGAAGCAGCACCGGCCAGTGCACTGCTTTTGCACAATCTGGCGCAGATCATGATGACGCAGGCCGAGAAAGAAGGCATGGAGCCCGAAGAGGCCCGCCGCAAGCTCATCGAAGCTCGCACGATGCTTCGCCGCTCTCTCAAATACGGAATGCGCGTCACGCTGCGCCGCCACATCCACGAAACCATCGAACGGCTCGACGCGCAGCTCACGACGCTGCCGGTGCCCGCCACGCGTGAACCGCGTCAGACTCGCGAACCGCGTCAGCCGCGCCAGCCGGTCGCTCCGCCCAAAGTTGGCGATATCGTCACCGGCCGCGTGCGTTCCACCACGATTTACGGCGTTTTCTTGAGCATCAGCCGCGAACAAAGCGGTCTTTTGCACAAAACCGAAATCAGCCACGAAGTCGTCAATGATCCGGCCCGACTCTACAGCGTCGGCGATGAAATCGAAGTCAAGATCATCGACGTCAAAAAACTCGAAGACGGCACGCTCCGCGTCAGCTTCTCGCGCAAAGCGCTTTTGCCCGAACCCGAAGAAGCCGATGCATCCGGCGTGCAGCACGCAACGCGTCTGCCCCGCGCCAACACCAGCGTCTCGACCGGCAACGAAAATTTGCCGGACCAGACCCTGGGCAACCGTTCGCGCCAGCGCCGTCCGCGCAACGAGGACGGACGCTCCGGCCAGCGCGGCGCACGACGGCGCGACCCGCAAGACAGCGCGTCTGGCGAGAGCAAATCTTCCGAGCCGCTGGGCACCATCGGGGATTTGCTGCGCTCCCGACAAAGAAACGAAGATGATCCCGACGCGGATCAGTAATTCCACACGGTGAAACCTTTTGCCCCGCCCTTTTCTGGTACTCCCAGGAACAGGGCGGGGCGATTGCTTTAAGAATCGACTGAATTTGTAATTTTTTGATGCTTTGATGATTGATTTATCTGGCAAAGATTCCGACAAAGATTTTCGATAAAGAGGTATTCATGGCTTTCGAACATGGCGGTGCAATCATCGCTGAACGTTTATCGCGCTACGGTGTCGACTATGTATTTACCCTTTGCGGCGGTCACATTTCACCGATTCTGACAGCTTCCAAATCGCGCGGCATTCAGGTGGTTGACGTGCGTGACGAAGTCAGCGCTGTGTTCGCAGCCGATGCCGTGGCTCGCATGACCGGAAAAGTCGGCGTCGCAGCCGTTACGGCCGGCCCGGGCGTCACCAATACCGTCACCGCGATCAAAAACGCGCAGATGGCTCAGTCTCCGCTTGTTCTGATCGGCGGCTCGGCCGCGACCGTGCTCAAAGGCCGGGGCTCTCTGCAAGATATCGACCAGATTTCGTTGATGAAACCCATCACGAAATGGGCCGTTGCCTGCAAAACCGTCGCCGACCTGGCGCCGACCATCGACCGCGCGCTGGCGCTGGCCGCCGACGGCGTTCCCGGCCCTGTGTTCGTCGAAGTGCCCATCGACCTGCTCTACCCCGAAGAACTCGTACGCGAATGGTTCATGAAAGAAAGCGGCGTGCAGGGCGCGCGCAGCATCACCAGCCGCCTGACCGAAGCCTATTTGACCGCGCATCTTTTCCGTCAGTTCCACGTTCCGCACATTCCCATCGGCCTGCCCAAACTCAGCGAGCCGCCAAGCAACGAAGAACGCGGCGCCGAACTCGCCCAGATCGACGAAGCACTCGCCCTTTTGCGCTCTGCCAAACGCCCTGTCCTCATTCTCGGCAGCCAGGCACTGGCCAACTTTACCCCGGAACGCGCTGCAGAACTCGCGGAAGACGTCACCAACCTGGGCGTGCCCACGTTCCTGGGCGGCACCGCGCGCGGTTTGCTCGGCCGCCACAACGAAGTCCAGTTCCGCCATGCGCGCGGCAAAGCTCTTAAAGAAGCCGACCTTGTGCTGGTCGCCGGATTCCCCTTCGATTTCCGCCTGGGCTACGGACGTTCCTTTGGTCGCAACACCAAAGTCATTTCCGCCAACCTGAGCGCGGAAGACCTGCGCAAAAACCGCAAACCAGACCTCGGCCTTTTGATGCACCCCGGCGAGTTTGTAACGCGCCTGTCCCGAGCTCATGGCGGCGGTGGCGACTGGGATGCATGGTTTGAGACGCTGAGCGAGCGCGAAAGCGCGCGCGATGCCGAAATCACCGAACAGGCGCAGGAAAAAACCGAGCTGGTCAACTCGCTGCACTTCTGCCAGCGCCTGGAAGAAAAAATGTCGGACGATGCCGTGCTGGTTGTGGACGGCGGCGATTTTGTCGC
Organism: Lujinxingia vulgaris; assembly: GCA_040393065.1. Taxonomy (GTDB): domain Bacteria; phylum Myxococcota_A; class Bradymonadia; order Bradymonadales; family Bradymonadaceae; genus JACCWM01. The sequence continues at coordinate 26,848 of JBEBUW010000029.1, forward strand.
CACGGCCGCCTACATCGTGCGGCCGCGCAGCCCGCTTTCCTGGCTCGATCCGGGCGTTTTCGGCACGCTGGGCGTGGGCGGCGGCTTTGCGGTGGGCGCGGCCCTGGCACGCAAAGATGCCCAGGTCTGGATCATCTACGGCGACGGCTCCAGCGCCTACAGCCTTGCAGAATTCGACACCTGCGTGCGCCACGGCCTGGCGCCCATCGCCATCATCGGAAACGACGGCGCCTGGGCACAGATCGCGCGCGACCAGGTCGAAATCCTCCAGGACGACGTCGCCACGACCCTGCTCCGCTCCGACTACCACAAAGTCGCCGAAGGCTACGGCGGCGTGGGAATCCTCGTGACCAAGCACAGCCAGATCGACAAAGCACTCGACAAGGCCATCGAATTGTCCAGAGAAGGCAAACCTGTCTTGATCAACGTGCACATCTCCCCCAACGAGTTCCGCAAAGGCTCGATCTCGATGTAATCTGGCCGCGCGATGCAACTCAATCGCACACGGTACATGCAGGTGTTTTGACAAGTCGGACGAGCCTGACCTATAACGAGGCGCCTTCAAGCAAAACACCTGCAAAAAATCTGAATAAACCCGGCAAAAATACACCAGTGTACGGCAACGATTGTGGAGAGAAAGTAGATGGCGCGACTAAAAGTTGGCATTGTGGGTGCAGGTAGCATCGCGGATCTGCACGCCGAAGGTTACAAAAACGATAACCGCGCAGAAATCGTGGCCGTCTGCGACCGCGACGAAGACCGCGCTATCAAACGCTCGCTCGACTGGGGCGCACGCGCCTACTACACGAATTTCTCCGAAATGCTCAAAGATCCGAGCATCGACGCCGTAGAAATTCTCACGCCGCATTATCTCCATGCTCCGCAGATCATCGATGCCCTGCGCGCCGGCAAACACGTGCTTGTCGAGCGCCCGATTGCACTTTCCCTGGAAGAAGCCAACCAGGTCATCCAGGTCGCGCGCCAGTCCGGCAAAGTCCTCCAGGTTTTCGAACCCTGCCTGTTTTACAAGCCTTTGCTCGACGCACGCAGCCTGATCGACGCCGGTGAAATCGGCCGCCCCTCCAGTCTGCAAATCCAGGCAACGATTGGAAAATCCGAAAGCGACATCTGGAATTTCGGCGAATCCTCCGACCAGCTCTGGCGCTTCGATCCGCAATTCTCCGGCGGCTCGCCCATGCTCTACGACGTCGGCTATCAGGCGTTTTGCATCGCGCTGTTTTTGATCGGAAACGTCGAGAAAATCGAAGTCTGGCGCTCCGACACCACGATCCGCGAAGGCATCAAAATCGACGCACCCACCTCCGCCATGTGGAAACACTACGGCCAGGATTGCTACGGCACGCTCAACATGAGCTACGCACCCGAGCGAAAAATGCGCACCAGCCATCACCCGCTCGAATTCAAAATCAACGTCGGCGGCACACGCGGCGACATCCAGATCATCCGCAGCTCCGACCCGACCCTGCTCGAATCGCCGGTCGAGCTGCGCCGCGACAGCCGCAAAGTCTGCTACGGCCAGAAAAGCACCGCCTTTGAAGACAGCTTTGTACGCGCAACCCGCAACTTCATCGGTGCCTGCCTGGGCGAAGACGACGCCCTGCTCGGCCCCAACGAAGCACGCCAGCTCTTGCTTTTGACCCTGGCCTATCTGGAATCCTCACGTCGCGGCCGCGCCGTGACCCTGCAACACGGTTGATCCTCTCCCCTCCACAGTTTCTGCGCAGCATTGCACCATTTTAGAAAGTCAGTTCCATGCAAATTGCCGTTGATCCCAGACGAATCCACGTAATCCCGCCCCCCAAACGCTTTGCCGTGCTCCTCAACGCGCGCGCCAAAGCGTGGACGGGCGAAATCCACCAGGCCGTCGCGCGCTTTGTGCCGCCCGAAGATCTGTACCTGACCGACGATTTCCGCCAGGCCGAACAAACCGTCGACAAAATCCTCAACTCCGGCCTGTACGACGCAATTTTCACCGGCGGCGGCGATGGAACCATCATTTACCTTGTCAACGCCATCGAGAAACGCATCCAGGCCGGCAAGATCAAACGCGAAAACGCGCCGCCCGTCGGCGTCTTGCGCCTTGGCACCGGCAACGCCATCGCAACCTATGTAGGCGCCGGCCCGATCATTGAGGATTTGCGCGCGCTCAGCGCCGGCAGCCCGCTCAAAATCAGCTGCGTCCAACTCGTCGATGACGGCGAACACCGCACGCCCTTCACCGGCATTGGCTGGGACGCCGACATCCTCAACGATTACGACAACCTCAAAAAACGCGTTCGTGAAACGCCCTGGGAAAACTACGTCACCGGCCTGGGCGGCTACGCGCTCTCCATCGGCACACGCACCATCCCCAAAGCCGTGCGCCGCGGCGGCTCGCACATCGTCATCACCAACCTCGGCGAAGTCGCCTACCACCTCAACGAGCACGGCGAAATCATCCGCGAAATCGCACCCGGCGAAGTCGCCTACGACGGCCCCGCCAAAATCTGCTCCGCTGCCAGCATTCCGTACTGGGGCTTCAAAATCCGCATGTTTCCTTACGCGAACCTGCGCCCCGGCTATTTCGAAGTCCGCACCTACCGCGGCAACGTCAGCACCCTGCTCAGCGATTTGCCCGGCTTCTGGAAAGGCGACATCGCTCCCAGCAAACTCAACGACTTCCTGTTCACCAAAGTCCGCGTCGACGTTCTCGACCGCCCCACCTCCTATCAGGTCTCCGGCGACGCCGCCGGCATGCGCTCCACCATCACCTGGAGCATCGCCGAAAACCCCGCCTATCTGGCCGTTCCGCTGCAATAATTCAGTTCGTTTGAACTTCTGCGGCATAAATCCACACCGGCTGAAGTTGCCCCCCACAGCTTTTCCAGGTTGACGTAACACCACGTCTTCTCTAAGGTTTGCCCCCACTTTCGGCAATTTTTCCGAATTGATGTTCGATTTACCCCAGTAAACTACTATGAATAACCAAAACGATTCCGCTCATAACGATCCAAACGCTCACAACGGCGAGTCCAACAGCATGCCGGCTGTTGGTTTTCGTCCTGGAAAACGCGTTTATATCGAGACCTACGGCTGCCAGATGAACGCTGCCGACAGCGAACTGATGGGCGGCATTCTGGCCGAGCAAGGCTACACCGCAGCCGATTCGCTGGAAGATTCCGACATCATTCTGATCAATACCTGCGCCGTCCGCGAACGCGCCGAAGAACGCGTCTTTGGTCGCCTCTCGCACCTGCTGCAGTTCAAAGCCGAACGCCCCGACGTCAAACTCGGCATCACCGGTTGCATGGCCGAGCGCATGCGCGACGACATCATCACCCGCGCGCCCTACGTCGATCTGGTCATCGGCCCCGACGCCTACCGTCGCCTGCCCGAAGTCCTCAACGAAACCCAGAAAGACGGCGCCCCGACCGTGGTCGATGCGCGCAAACACCGCAAAGAAACCTACGAAGGCCTCACGCCCATCCGCCAAAAAGGTATCGGCGGCTGGGTCACCGTGCAGCGCGGCTGCGACAAATTCTGCACCTTCTGCATCGTTCCCTTCGTCCGCGGTCGCGAACGCGGCGTCGATCCCAAAGACATCCTGCGCCAGTGCCAGGAACTCGCCGACAAAGGCTTCAAAGAAGTCACCCTGCTTGGCCAGACCGTCAACTCCTACCGCCACGAAGACACCGACTTCGCCGACCTGCTCGAAGAAGTCGTCAAAATCGATGGCATCGAACGCATCCGCTTTACCTCGCCATATCCGATCGATTTCACCGACAAATTGATCGCGACCATGGCCCGACACGACAAAATTTCCAAGTACCTGCACATGCCTGTCCAATCCGGCTCGCAGCAAGTACTTGAACGCATGCGCCGCGGCTATTCGATCGACGAATACTACACGCTCGTCCGAAAAATCCGCGCCGCCATGCCCAATATCGCGATGTCCACCGATGTCATTGTCGGATTTCCCGCCGAAACCGAAGAAGACTACGAAAAAACCGTCGCGCTCATCAAAGATATCCGCTTCGACTTTGCCTACCTCTTCAAGTACTCCGAGCGAAGCGGAACCTATGCTGCAAAAAAACTTGCCGATGACATCTCTGAAGAAGTCAAAGGACGCCGCTTGCGGCAACTCATCGAAGTCCAGGAAAACATTAGCAAAGAGATATTTGATACGCTCATTGGCAAAACGTTCCGTGTTCTCGTCGAAGGCCCCAGCCGACGCGACGAAAACCAGCTCTGTGGACGCACCGATGAATTTAAAATGACCGTTTTTGATCCCGTCGAAGGCGTCGATATCAAACCCGGTCAGCTTGTTGATGTCCGCATCACCGATTGCACCAGTCATACCCTGATTGGTGAAATGGTTGTCGCGTAATTTAGCATTCGTCTTCTGTTGAGAAACAGACCCTGAAGAACCATGGGAGTACACCACTGATGTCCAGAAACTACCTTTTCACCTCCGAATCCGTCTCGGAAGGGCACCCCGACAAAATTGCCGACCAGATCTCCGACAGCATCCTGGACGCAATCTTAGCACAAGATACCACCGCCCGAGTCGCCTGCGAGACGATCGTTAATACAGGCCTGTGCGTTGTGTTTGGAGAAATCTCCACAACCGCTTCGGTCGATTACGCAAAAATTGCCCGGGAAACCATCAAGAAAATCGGCTACGACCGCCCGGAATGGGGATTCCACGGCGACAACTGCGCCGTCATGGTTGCCCTCGACGAGCAAAGCCCCGATATCGCCCAGGGCGTCGATGCCAAACACGGCGTCGTCCAGGAACAGGGCGCCGGCGACCAGGGCATGATGTTCGGTTACGCCTGCAACGAAACCGAAGAACTCATGCCCATGCCCATCATCTACGCGCACAAGCTCGTTGAGCACATGTCCAAACTGCGCAAATCCGGTGAAGTCGGCATCTTCGGACCCGACAGCAAAAGCCAGGTTTCCGTGCGCTACGTCGACGGTCGCCCCACCGCCATCGACGCCATCGTTGTCTCCACCCAGCACGTCGAAGCCGCCAGCCTGGAACAGGTACGCGAAGCCGTCATGGAATCGGTCATCAAACCGATCATCCCGGCCAGCCTGCTTCACAAAGACACCAAATTCCACATCAACCCCACCGGCAAATTCGTCATCGGCGGCCCCGTCGGCGACTCCGGCCTCACCGGCCGCAAGATCATCGTCGATACCTACGGCGGCATGGGACGCCACGGCGGCGGCGCTTTCAGCGGCAAAGATCCCAGCAAAGTCGACCGCTCCGCAGCCTACATGGCGCGCTACATCGCCAAAAACGTCGTTGCCGCCGGCCTGGCCGAGCGCTGCGAAGTCCAACTCGCCTACGCCATCGGCGTAGCCGAACCCGTCAGCGTCTTCGTCAACACCTTCGGAACCGCCACCCGCGACGAAACCGAAATCGAGCAGACCATCCGCCAGGTATTCCAGCTCACGCCCTCCGGCATCATCGAATCCCTCGGCCTGCTCCGCCCGATCTATAGCGGTACCGCAGCCTACGGACACTTCGGCCGCTCCCAGTTCCCCTGGGAAGCCACCGACAAAGCCGAAGCGCTGAAAAACGCATAATACGCATCACAGTTTCACCCGGATCAAAAAATCCCGGCCGCTCCCAAGAGAGCCGCCGGGATTTTTTATGCCTTTTTTACGCCGCCCGGAACACACTTTCCCCTTTGCCTTTCTTCCAATTTTCCTCCAGACTATCCGGCATCATCACAAGTTTTGAGAGGCCGCACCCAGGGCGCCTGCAGTCCAGAACGTTTCCTTTTCCTTACAAAACGTCATTCACCCAGGGACTGAAAACCATGCAAACACGTATTTTTCTCACCGCCCTTGTTGCTTTCATTTTCCTCACAGCCTGCGGCGACGAAGACCACCAACAGGCCATCGATCGCTGCGAAAACCTGATGACGACGCTCTGCGAGAAATCCGCCTCCACCTGCACCCAATCCTCCTACGAGGACTGCGCCACCATCTTCCGCCAGAACCTCAACTGCGGCGCCGCCATCGACACCTCCAACCAGTACGACCGCTGCATTTCCGACATCAACGCAAGCTCCTGCCCCGCCTTCGACGCCCTGCCCGCCTCCTGCGCCAACGTCATCATCCTTGGCTAAAATCCCCCCTTACTTCCTTCCATTACACAGTACGTAACCGGGGCATCCGCCCCGGATCGTCTGGCCAAACGCTCGTCCGACCATGACATAAATGTCCTCAATCGACGCTCCGACCTTGAGGCATTCTTATAAGTTTTTCGTCAGTTTCTCAGAAAACGACAAAAACAAAAAACAAATCCCTTCAAAAACAAGCACTTAAACACGAACCCAAAATTTAAACGCATGGCTGGCACGGCACATGCATTTCATAAGAACCAACCTGGCGGGTTCAACCCGCTCGTTTTACCCACACTGCAGCTCCCTGCAGTAAAAACATTTCAAAAAGAGGTATCTCATGAAAAAGTTCCTTGTTGCTCTGGTCGCCATCTCCTTCGCATTCACCGCTGCTGCCTGTGGTGGCGACGATGAAAAGAAATCCGACAACAACAGCAATAACAACACCCCGACAATCTGCAGCCCCGAAAACCTTGAGGGCACCTGCGACGATGGCCTTGTCTGCTCCGAAGACGGCGAGTGTGTTGAGGATTCGCAGGAAGAAGACGAATGCAGCCCTGAAAACCTCGAAGGCACCTGCGAAGGCGACCTGGTCTGCTCCGAAGAAGGCGAGTGCGTTGAGCCTGACGGAGAAGAAGATCCTGAGTGCACCCAGGAAACCGCCGCTGAAGTTTGCGAAGAAAACCAGATCTGCACCGATGAAGGCAAATGCGAAGACGAGTACATCGCTCCGCCGCAGTGTACCGAGGAAACCGTTGAGGAAGACTGTCTGGAAGGACAGATCTGTACGGAAGAAGGCCAGTGTAAAGACGCCGAGCCCGCTCCTGTAGCATGCACCGAGGAAACCGCTGAGGAAGTCTGCCAGGAAGGCGAGTCCTGCGTCGAAGACGTCTGCACGCCGGATGAGAGCACCGATCCTGTCGAGTGCACCGAGGAAAACGCTGAAGAAGTATGCCAGGAAGGCGAGTCCTGCGTCGAAGGCTACTGCGGTGAGGAGGCTCCCGGCCCCGTAGCATGCACCGAGGAAGACGCAGCTGAGGTTTGCCAGGAAGGTGAAGTTTGCGTGGAAGGCGAGTGCATCACCGACAGCGGCGAGTAATGCGCAGGCTGTGATGTGAAGTAGTAGCGCTGCAAAAAAGCGCCGGGAGGATTTCCCGGCGCTTTTTGCTTTCTTGTTATTTCTTACGGATGCTCTGCATCATCGCGCGCGCGACTTCCTGCTCTTTTCCGCGTCCGAGGTCTTGCAAAATTCTGGCGAGTGTTTCGGCGTCGAGTGTGGCGACAAGGTGTTGGAGTGAAGCGGTGATTTGATCGTGTTCGTTACTGCTGCCCATGAAAACTCCTCAACGTCAGGCATGATGCGCATGCTCGCAACCTTCTCTTAACAATCTAAGCGCGCCCGTAACGTCGATTATGGCTTTGTAGATGAGAAGTGAAGCGCTTTCACCGCGGCTTTTGCCGCAAGTTCGGCGGTTGCGAACGCCGCCTGAAAATTCAAGCCCCCGATAGGCCCGCTCAAGTCCAGCAGTTCGCCAAAAACATACAGACCCGGATATTTGCGCACGGCCATCGTTTTGCGGTCGACTTCCGACAAAGCAAGCCCCCCGGCGGTAACCTCGGCCTTTTCCCAGCCCAGCGTTCCATGCACCGGCACGCGCAGCCCCTTCAAGGCATCCACCAGGCGGTTACGCGTCGAGCGGTCGATCTGGCTTAAAGGCGTTCCCTTTTCCCCTCCGCCTTTCTCACCTACGGCCTGCGCAAAAACCGCGTCCATCAACCGCCCCGGCAGCTCCTCGCCGTCCCACACCGTCGCCAGTACCCGCGACAAGGTCGGGCCGCCCGCCGCGCGTGCACCGGCCGCCAGCTGTTCCCTGAGCACTTCCTCCGAAATATCCGGCAACAGATCGAGCGCCACCTGATAGCCCTGCACCTTCCCCAGAAAATGCGCGCGCGCCACCGGCTCCGAAACATCCATCGCGCCGGGCCCCGACAAACCCTGATGCGTAAACAACACCGGTCGGCGCCGACGCCGCAAAATCCGCCCGTCCGCATCCAGCACCCGCGCCTCGCAATGCGTCACCGTCAAACCCGACAGCGCATGCACCCACGCCGCGCTACTTTTCAGCGGCACCAGCGCCGGCACCGGCGCCACAACTTTTAGGCCCAGCGCCCGCAACCAGCCATACCCGTCGCCCGTCGTCCCTGCCCCCGGATACGACTGGCCGCCCGCGCACACCAGCAACTTCGCACACCGCAACGCGCCGCCTTCCAACACAACGCGCCAGCCACCTTCCGCCTGCGCCTCCACCCCCAGAACCTCCGCCCGATACCGGATCTCCACACCCGCCACCACCGCGCGCCTCAGCAACGCATCGCGCACATCCACCGCCCGCTGGCTTTTCGGAAACACCTTCTCAAGCGCCGGCTCCTCGATCGTCTCCACCCCCATCTCCCGAAACTTTTCTCGCACCGCCAGCGGCGGCAAACCCCGCATCGCCGGCTGTACAAACCGCTCCGCCTCCCTAAACAACGCAGCCGCCTCATTGGGCCCCAGCGTCGTCGTCAAATTACACCGCGTCCCTCCACTCGCCAGGATCTTCGCCCCCGCCCGCGCCGTTTTCTCCAACAACACCACTCTGCCGCCCTTCCCCAGCAGCTCCGCCGCACGCGCCGCCGCCCACAACCCGGCCGCACCCGCCCCTACTACGATGATTTCTGCATCCAACTTCATTTCAAAATTCTCTTGTTCCAAGATCCACTTTATGTAGGATCGCGCTCTGCCTATCGCACAGTTTCACCCATTCACGAAAGCCTACAAACCGCCCGATAACCAAACAGGAGCTGCACCCAAAAACACGGCCACTTTGCCTGCCAATCCCCCACCTCGAGAACGCACGCGGCCTCATCCAACTCGATGGCCTCCCCTCGAACAGCTCCTGCCCCTGATACCACCCCACCCTCACCCCCCATAAAACAAAGTCCGGTTCCTGTCTTTAAGACAGGAACCGGACTCAATTTTCACCCCAGCACATCCAACCTATCTATCTCAATGCACCACCACAAACTGCCTGCGACCCGATAACTCAACCGTGGCCTCGACGCGATTGGAGTACGGATTCACGCGCGAATCCAACGTCTCAAGCGCACCTTCCCCGTCTACCCTGGCTATGACAAGTTCGCGCTGACGACCAATGGCCTCCAGCTTCGCATACCAGTTTTCTACAGGCGTGTTTCGATAATAGAGCGACAAATCCCCTTCCACCGACTTGCCGCCAGCGACCTCAATCGTCCAGATTCGATCGACGCCATCCAATCCACTTTTCTCCTCTACACGCGCTGATATTTCCGCACGCTCCACATCTGTACTCAGCTCCAGACGCGCAATCGTCCAGCCTTTCGCATCCGTCAAAAAGACAACATCCCCCTTTTTTCCATCTTCGATCACGTAATCAGTCTCATAAGCCGCGCCCGAAATACTGTCGATCTGCCGGCCGATGTACTGGTAACGAAGCTCCACAAAATCCAAGAGACTATCGAGATGCTCCCCCAAAAAACCCGCCTCTCCATGATGCTGCCCCGGATGCAAAACATACGCATATTTGCTGGGAAGACGCTCCAACGAAGGCTCAATCACTGGTCTGTACCCGGCAATTTTCTCACGGAAATAATCCAGCGAAAACGTCTCTGCCATCAACTCTCTCAGCCGTTCATGTAGGCGCGCTCGAATCCCTGCCGTTTGCATCGATTTGATCACAAGCGCATTACCCATCGTCTCCACAAAGCTCATATCGTAGTCGAAATAATCATTCGAACCGAGAATCCCACCAAAATAATGCGAGCCAAACGTCAGGTTTTTATCCCACGGAATGAACTTCCAGCGCGGATCTGCCGCATCCTTAGATTCGTCGCGGTACAACCAGAAATCGATGTCTAACGAATCACGATCATGCGTAAGCACATGAATCGCCAGAAAATCAACAAAGCTCTCCAGATCAAAACGCTCCGCAAACTCACTTTCCCAACGCGCACCCGCTGGCGTCGCATGGGACCAACGAATCAATTCCAGCAAGCCCGCCCAGTCCGTTTCCTCCAACTCGCCGCGATAATCAAAAACCTCCTGCAACAGCTCAATCCGCTCTTCGTCCGTGCTCAATACCGAATCCATGTTGAAACCAAAAATCGAACGATCCTTGATCTCCGCCAGATGCCGGTTCGCTTTTGACTGGTCCCGCACAAGCGTAAATTCGCCCTCCTTTCGATGCAAACCCCAGCCGCGAAGCGCCTCCCGATCGATTCGCTCAATGCCAACATAAAGCCCCTCGTAAATATTATTGATATACAAATCCGCGTAAAACGTCTGCGAAGCCGGTAAACCCAACGCTTCATACATCCCAAAATTCAGCGCTTCCCGCATTCCTGACGGATCTGTCCACGACGCATTCAACACAATGCGATTACCCGCACCACGCTTTGCGCTCCGAAAATTAAACTCTGGAAACTCATCAATCTCCGGCCGCTCCTCCAGACGAATATTAAAACTCTTTTTCGGATAATCTCGCGTCGTACTTCCTCGAAAGCGCAACCCCCGCACATCCAATTCCGGCCCTTCTGGCGAAAGCTTTACGGTTGCCGGAAGAATCTCATCGGAACGAACATCACGACGATACAACTCCTTCAAATCAGCCGTCGTCATTTCAACATAAAGTGGCACCACATCTGGATGCCGACTATGTTGTTCATCAACACCTTCAATGGGTTTATCTATAATTGTTGAAGAAGACTCTCCACCACATGCCCCCAGAGCAACCGCTAAAGAAACCAATAAAACTCTATCTTTCCAAGTTTTCATGCTCACTACTTTCTACCTATTTTAATAAGTTAACATCTATCCCAAAGCCCTAACAATCACCCTCTAGGCTACACCTGTACCGCCGAAAATCTCACACCAACCAACAAGATCGTTTTACCTACCTGGCCCTCGAAACCGAAACTCGCACGCACTACAGGCCAACCTACCCCGCCTCACCCGCTTCCACCACACACATCATCCTTTTCGACATGTTTTCCTGCCGAAAAAAGACATCCCCCCCTCCCCAACATCCCGGCCCTCTCAAACGCACCAGGGGGAGACGGGTCACCCACACCCCGCCAGCACCCGGCGCCCGACCTCCAACGGGTCGCCCGAAGCGATTTCTCTTCACCAGACCTCGTCCCCCCCCACTCTCCGACATCCCTCACGCCTTACCCGAACCCGTTGGACATCCATCCCAAACACCCCTCACCCCTGTTTGCGACTGACCTCCAGAGGGTAGCAAACATCGATTTTGCCCGGGGGCACACCGTTCCACCGCCTCAAAAACACGCCGTCCCCTGAAATTACAGGCCCCCCCACGCCTTAATTTTTCAAAAACACGCTCTTAGCCCCCGTCCCCCACCCACAAAAAAACCGCGTTCGATGGCTTCACCCCGCCTCCAAACGCCCCGTTTGAGCCCCCGGGCCTCAAATCGTGCCGTTCTGCATCCACCAAAATCTCAAAATCGACCAACGCGACCCCGTTCTACATCGGTTTTGTTCAGTAGCCCGGGTTTCTAAACAGGGGGAGGGAGGGGGTCCATCGACTCATCACAAATCACATCGCAACAAAAACGCCTCAAACACCGGCCCGATCACCAACATCCCGTCCCGTGCCAGCGCCGTCGCCGAGGCCGAAATCGTTTCGCCCCCGTCCAGATACACCTCCTCCATCGCAAGCCGCCCGTCCGCGCCGTGCACAAACCGCAACACCTGCGACGGCGCGCGCTTTTGCGGGTTGGCCGCATGCGCCAAAAACTGCAACAACTTCGGATGCGCCCCGACCCACAAACTCCCATCCGGCGCCACGTCGATGTTGTCCAGCCCCGTGCCCGCAAATAACGTTTCTTCCAGCGTCAGCGCACCCGTCTTCGCGTCGCGCGCAAAGCTATGCAACACGCGGCCCGTCGTCTCCGTCACATACACGCGCGCGCCATCCAGGCTCACATTCACGCCGTTCGCAATCCGCGTGCCCCCATAAACCTCCCGAAACCCGCTGCCGTCAAAATAAACCACATTGCCCAGCGGCAGCCGCAAAAAGTCCTCAAAAACCTTCGCCACCGTACTGCGCCAACCGTGATCATTCGTCACATAAAACTGCTCCGCACTGACCGCCGCCACGTCGTTCGGCGAAATCAACGCCTCATCCACAATCGTGCGCACATGCGCAAGCTGCCCGTCCGCCGCCACATCAAACACCTCGATGCTGTGCTCCGTCAGCGACGCATGATTCACCACAAACAGCCGCTCCTGACCGGTGTTTTCGTCCACCCAGAGGCTTATCCCGTGCGGCTGAAACACAAAATCCAGCTCCGGCGTCACCTGCATCGGCCGCGGATCCTCCGCCCCCGGCTCCACCAGAAATATCCCCCCCTGCTCCACATTCGGATTCCACCTGTCCGTCGACGACACCAGAATCTCCCGCCCGTTCCCTCGCCAGACCAGATCCTCGCCGCCCACAATCCCCTCAATCCGCACACACGCACCCGGCCCGTGCGGCTCCAACCTTCTAAACGTCCCCGCCGCCCACAACGTATTGAGCACCGCGCCCGCCAGCCCCACCACCACAACCGCCATCAAAACCCAACGCACTCTCTTACTCATTCATCGCACCCAACAACTCACAACTCTCCGCATGCTCCGCCTCACAACCCTTCTCCGCCAGCGCACGCGCACGCTCCAAATCCATCTCAACACCCTTTCCCGCCCTATACAATTTCCCGAGACGAAGACATCCCAACCCATCGTTCGCATCACAAGCCTTTTGATAAAGCGCCAGCGCACGATTCAGATCCTTTTCTACGCCTTTACCTTCTTCATACTTCAATCCCAGATTCACGCAGCCCCGTGAATCGCCAGCAACGCAAGATTTGCGATATAGAGTCACAGCCCGAGCCAAATCCTGCTCTACACCGTCGCCATTTTTGTACATCACCCCAAGATTTGTGCAGCCCATCATCGAGCCCCCTTCACACGCCTGCTCATAATACGCCGCCGCTTGAACCAGATCCTTTTCTACGCCACGCCCCTGCCTATACATAGTTCCAAGATTTAAACAGCTAGTCATCCTCCCGCGATCACAAGCCTGGCGATATAAAACAGCCGCTCGAGCCAGGTCTTGTTCTACATCTTTGCCAATTCTATAAATTTCTCCAAGATATTCGCACCCTTCCGCAATACCATTCTCACAGGCACGACTAAACAATGTCATCGCTCCAGCAAGCTCTTGGTCCACGCCCTTCCCTGCCAAATAACTTGTTCCAAGGTTCACGCAGCCTTCCATCATGCCCTTCTCACAGACATCACGGTATAAAGCTACAGCTCGAGCCAGGTCTTGTTCTACACCTTCGCCCCGGCTGTACATTACTCCAAGATTCACGCAGCCTTCCATCACGCCCCTCTCACAGATCTTACGAAAGAGTGCAGCAGCTCGAGTCGGGTCTTGTTTTATGCCATCACCGCTCCAGTACATGCTTCCAAGAAACGCGCAATCGTCCAGCTTCCCGCCCTCACATGATTGAGAAAATAAAGATTCCGCTTGAGCACGATCTTGTTCTACGCCATTGCCACTCCAATACCGCCCTCCGAGATTAGAACAGCCATCCAGATTCCCCCCCTCACAGGCCTGGCGATACAGAGCCGCCGCTTTAACCGGATCCTGTTCTACACCGTGGCCATTCGCATACATCCAACCAAAATCTAAACAGCCTCCTGCATCGCCTGCCTTACATGCATGTTGATACAAAGCAGCCGCTATTGTTGGATCTTTCTCTACGCCGTCTCCTCTCCAATACATGCCTCCAAGAAGAGTGCAGGCAGACATTATACCGCCGTTACATGCCTGGCGATAAAGTGCCACCGCTTGAACCTGATCCTCTTCCACACCACTGCCGCTTGCGTGCATCGCTCCAAGATTTATACAGGCATCAAGATCCCCACCCTCGCAGGCCTGGCGATACAAGGCCGCCGCTCGAACCAGATCTTGTTCTACACCTTCACCCCGTTCGTACTTCTGTCCAAGATTCCCACAGCCTACCGACACACCGGCCTCACAGGTCTGACGATAAAGCGCCGCTGCCCGAACCTGATCTTGCTCTACACCGTCGCCCCGTGCATACCGCACGCCGAGATTCACGCAGCCATTCATATTTCTGCCGTTGCAGGAATGGCGATAAGCAACAGCCGCGCGCTCCGGGTCTCTGTCCCCACCTTCGCCATGTGCGTACATCCACCCCAGCCGAAAACACCCGTCCGCATCACCAAACTCACACGCCCTCTCAAAATACGGCCGCGCCCTGTCCTGATCCTCCGCCTGCTCCCACCCCCAGTAATAAAAATTTCCATACAGGTAACACGCCTGCCCATCCCCGGCATCGCACCCCTTCTTCAGCAACGGCTTCGCACGCGTCAGATTCTGTTCCCCACCATCGTGCGCATGCACAAACCGTTCTCCCAGCGCACCACAAGCCCGCCCATCCTGATTATCGCACCGCTCCGCCAGCGTACTCCGCGACGTCGCGCACCCACTCACCATCCACAAAAGCGCCGCCACAACCATCCACCCAGACCATCCACGCATCACACAACCCTCGTTTTGTAGTTTTTCCAGCAGTCAATTATCTGCGGATGTACACCAAAACGCCCCCCAGGTCTGCATCGAAATCGCCCCGGGTTTCCCCATAAGAACGCTTCAACGTTCAACACATTTCAGCCAGACGCGGCAAACCACCCAACGCCCGGGGCGCAAACACCGCAAACCACCAACCACCCGCGGAGCCGGACGAAGTCCGTGCGTAGCGCAGCGTATTCCTAGCCCCCGG
>JBEBUW010000030.1:0-41399 GCA_040393065.1 Lujinxingia vulgaris
CCCACCCCCAACGACCGCCGTTGACCCTTTGTTAATTCCTACAACACCAAAACGACCGCCGCGAACCCGTTGTAAATTCCTACAACACCAAAGCGGCCGCCGCGAACCCGTTGTAAATTCCTACAACACCAAAACGACCGCCGCGAACCCGATTTCCACTTTCCCCAAAACCCTACAACGCCCAAACGACCGCCGTTGACCCGTTGTAAATTCCTACAACACCAAAACGGCCGCCGCGAACCCGTTGTAAATTCCTACAACACCAAAACGGCCGCCGCGAACCCGCTGTAAAGACCTACACCCCCCGGCTGCGCCAGCAGCACCCACCCAACATCCCCGGCTGCCCCAGCAGCACCGCCCAACGTCCCCGGCTGCCCCAGCAGCACCGCCCAACGTCCCCGGCTGCGCCAGCAGCCCAGACGCGCCAGCAGCACCGCCCAACGTCCCCGGCTGCCCCAGCAGCACCGGCTGCGCCAGCAGCACCGCCCAACGTCCCGGCTGCGCCAGCAGCACCGGCTGCGCCAGCAGCCCAGACGCGCCAGCGTCTGCCTCCCAACGCCTGCGGCGAGTCATAAATCGAGGAGCGCGAAGCCGTTATCCCGAGGGATAGGCCTTTAAGGGCCATCCCGAGGGTAACGGCAAAGCGATCGTCGATTTAGGACCGCCGTATTCCCAAGCCGTCCCGAGGGTAACAGCAAGCGATCGTCGATTTAGGACCGTCGCACTTAAAAGCGGTACTGAACCCCCAGCTCCACCGTCAGTGGAAAGTTCAAAACCCGATCTGTCAGCGGATAAAAATAATAACTCACCCCTGCACTCAGCGCCGCCTCCAGCGCCCGCGTCACCGCATACGAAAACCGCGGCTTCGTATTGATCCCCATCATCACCGGCTGCCCATCAAACACGACGGTTCCCCGGTTCCCCGGACACAAAACCTCCGGCGCCGCGATGCAGTTTTTATCCCCAAAAGCACGAATCGGCCCGATATGCGTCAGCTCCAGCGCAACCTGTACGGAAAACAAAAAATCATAGTAATCCAGCCCGAGCTGCCCGCCCAAAAAACCACGGATCGTCGTGAAATCATCGCGCAAAATCCCGCTATAATCGCGCAGGGAATTCAAAACCTGCAGCCCGCCTGTCAAGTCAAACTCTCGCGTCAGCGCAAAGTTAGCACCGACATGAACGCCATAATTGCCAAACGAATCTTCAATCGGACTGGGAAACTTCAAAAACGTCGCGTACGCAAAATGCACCTGCAACGCAAACGGACTCTGCCCGCGCGACGCCTCCACCGCGCGCGTCGGCGCCTCACGCGGCTCAAACAAACACGCCACCAGCCGACTCATCAGCCGATTGCCCGCTTCCTTCGCAAGCGCGCCGTCGACCGATTCCAGCGTGATCGCCTCGACGGCAATAAACGCATCATCACGCACCGTATATAAATAGGTAAAAACCTCCGCGCCGCCCGCATCCGCACCGCCCGGCGCCACGTACCCCATCACGACCGCATCCACATTCAGCCGGGCAGCCATTTCCCGCGCATACCGCACCGGCGGTCCCGTTTCCAGAAGCTCCGCCAGCAACGCTTCGCGCGCGCTGCGATAAAACTGCACAATGAAATCCGGATAATACCCTGGCCGGATGACCCGCTCCGGATCGAGCCCGATCATCATTTTCATCAGCTCCAGCGGCCGCACAATATCGCCGCCATCCTCCAGATACGCCAGCGACAGGTACAGTAAGACCTCCGAAACCTCGCGCGGCTCGATCACCTCGAAATGGATCTGCACGAAATTCTGCAGCGCCTTCTCCAGATGCCCGATCGCCTCCTTTGTCCGCAGCCGTTTGTACTCCTCAATCCCCATATCGGCCCACTGCCGGGCCAGCGACAGCGTCCCCCGAAACAACGGATTGCGCTCCAGACTCTCCTGCAACGCCCGGTCCGAACTCAGCGCAAACATCTCCGGCGCCCCGGCCAGATACTCGCCAACGCCACTGCGCACCCGCGCCCCCAGCACGCCACCGCCCTCACCGGAAACCTCCGCCAACTCCGCCGGCTCCAACAACACCTGAAACGGAGGCAGCGCAACAATCCGCAACGGACTCTCCGGCACGACCTGCGCAAATCCGGCCATCGAACAGCCCAGAATGCTCCCCCAGATCACGAGCATGACTACCAATCGCGTCATCAATAACTGTACGGAAAAAGTCGCGGCAAAAGAACTTCGCGCCTGTCGAGGTGCTCTTCAGTCAATTGCACCGACACGCTACGCGGCACCGGTTTATTCGGCTGCGGACGCTCTGGCAAGCGCACCAGCATCACCTCGTCGTTATAATAAAAAACCTCTACGATATAAAAATGCGCGTTATCATCGCTTTCCTCAATCCCATCCAGGCGCATCTGCAACTGCTGGTCGAGCTGGCTGAGTTTTCCCTCCACAAATAATACCGCCTTGCCCCAGCCATTGCTCTGAATCCCGTCCGGAATCCCCTCAAGCCGCCCACTCTGCAGCGCCGTCCCCACAATCGGCTCCTCACTGATCTCCCAGGTAAACCGCCCCTCGCTGGCCCTGTCATCGATCACCACAAAATGCGCCAGCGCATACCGCGTCTCCCCGCTGCGCACCAACATCCGCTCATCCGGCGCCGAAATCAGCAGCGGCAAACTGCCCAGAAGTCCATTGCCAGGACCCGAAAAATTACGCCCCTCATCCAGCCGCACCGCCGGCTCCGGCCGGTTAAACGCCACGTAAATCACCACATCATCGCGCCGCACCGGCTCCACCCCGACCCACATGATCGCCAAAACAGGATGACTCAAACGATGACGCTCCGCCGGCAGCGTATTGCTCGGAAGCTCATCAAAAACCGCGCGCACAAAAAAATCATCGATCATATCGCAGGTCGGATCTGGCTTCTCACGCACCTGCACCAGCTTGATATCGCGCGCCTCCTCCGGCCTGCCCTCTTCCTCGATCCGAATCTGCATCCCGCCATCGCGGTCCACGCGCCCGTTTACCACCGCGCGCCCTTGCTGGGCCGACGGCAAAATCGGAAGCTGAAAACGCAAGCCCACCTCATCAAACCGATCGGCCTTCGCCCACACACATCGCGTCTGATTGCGCTCCGTAAACACCGTATCCGCACTGCTGCTGGGCGTCCGCTTATAATAACGGATCAGAGCACGCGCATCGCCGCCAAAACGGAAAAAATCTACCGCCACAAGCTCCGACCGCTCCGAATCTTCCACAACTTCCTGATACGTGCCCGAATAGCTGTCCTCAAATCCTGGACACCCCACCAGAACCAGCACACTCCACAGGCAGAGACAGAGCAAAAATATTTTCCGATGTACTGCGCCCATCCATTTCTCTTCAAAACTTCCTGAAAATGACGCATTTTCACACTTCCCGTACCCTATACCATCCCGCAACCTTTCTATAGCAACAACTCACCCAAAAACTGGAGTGTTTTTACCCCACTTTCCAAGCATTCCGCGGGTACAAATTCATCCACCACTGCGTACAATGTTCTCCAGACGCCAGCGCACCACCCAAACACGACAAAAACAGGCATTTTCCCTATATTGATTGAAGCCCGGCAAGCTCTTTGCATAAACTCACCCGGCAGAAGCACCACGCGCCCCACGCGCCGCTTTTCACCACTCGTTTGGATAGATGGAAAACCATGCCCAGGCACACGCACTCCCCCACAGCTTTCTGGCCGCTTCTTCTGCTACTCGCCGCCCTCCTGCTCGGCGGCTGCATGGGCAGTGACGATTCGGGTTCTGCCGACTACGCCCCTCCCGAATCCGGCGCAGACCGTGGCAACAACACCAGTGCCGCACCCGACAGCAACGCCGACTATGCCGTTCATGCCGAAATCGCCCTGGCCAACAACCAGGTCGCGCGCGCCCGGCAACTCTACAACGAATGGCTCACCGCCTACCCAAACTCCGGCCAGGCCGCCGTCGGCGCCGCCATCACCGATCTCCTTCTGATCCTCGATTCCCAGCCCGCCACCCGACTCCTCACCGAAAACTTCGGCGCGCGCAGTGGCATCGATTCCACCGACATCATCTACGGCCCCGACAGCTTCCTGTACTGGCTCAGCCGCGGCGCAAGCTGGTCCGACCAGGGCCAGTACCAGGGCATCTACAGCCTGCTTGGCGACAAACTCCCCTGGACCAAACACCAGCTCGAATCCGCCACCAACTTCGTCGCAAACCTCCTCGATCCCGTCAATCTTCTCATCCCCAACCTGGTCGCGCTGGCCGATGTTCTCCAAAACATCGAAGACACCCTCCAGATCGCCCTCGACGATCCCTATTTCACACGCTTTTTCATCCCCGGCGAACTCCTCCACGACTCCCGACTCGCCCTGACCCTCACCCGCTCCGAAATTGCCTTCATCCAGAGCGCAACCGCACTCGCGCGCGCCGCCATCCACTTCGTCGCCGCCTACCAACACGACTGGAGCCTCGAAAAAGCCTTCGGCGCCTGGCGCACCAACCCCACCGAAGCCGACAACGCTCCCATCTTCCTGCCCGCTTTCGGCCCCCGCGACTACTCCATCCGCTACCTCGACCAGCGCCTCTTCCGCGAAGTCGCACGCCCCGAACAACTCCCCCTGGCACGCCAGGCCCTGGCCCGCGCCCTCCAACAACTCCGCCAGTCCATCGACTACGGCCGCCAGAGCCAGAGCACCTACGTTTTGCAGTGGGAAAAAACCGATCCCCTCTACCTCCAGAACTTTTCCCAACTCCTCACCGCCCTGGAAAAAGCCCTCTTCCAGCCCACGCAGCTCCCCTTCACCAGCCCCGCCATCCAGGCCGACTTCTCACACTTTTTCTCCGGCCACAAAACCCTCGACCCCACCATCCACTGGATGATCCGCGTCGATAGTCATGACCAGCCCCTGCCCGACGATAGCACCGCCGAAGGCCACTGGATCTTCAACGAAACCGCCCTCCAGACCTTCTTCCACAACCACACCTACACCCCCTCGCTCGAGCCCGACAAAATCTTTCCCGACCTCGAACTCGAGTCCCCCTACCAGCATTTCCTCCTCCCAGTCCTCGAAACCTACATCGAGAAAATCCAGGACGCCTACCTGCTGGCCCGCTAAATCCGCCAGGCATACCCGAACGCAAATCACTCACGCCGGGATGGAAAACACCCCCGCCCCTGTTCCTTTTCCGCCCGGTTCTTTGATACAAGACCGTCCAACAGCAACAATTCACTACCAACAACCAAACCCCATAACAGGAGCACCCACGATGAAAACCAATCTGAATGTAGAAGGCATGAGCTGTAACTCCTGCGTCCGCCACGTAGACCAGGCCCTGCGCAAACTCCAGGGCGTAAGCGATGTCGAAGTCAACCTGGAAGAAGGCAAAGCCCTCGTCACCCACGAAGGCATTTCCGTCCAGACCATGCAACAAGCCCTGGAAGACGCCGGCTACGAATCCTCACCCGCCAGCTAACCCCGGCCGCGGCCAGCATCCAGCCCCATACAATCCCCGGGCAGAATGCTGGCCCCCCACGCGCTTCAAAACCAAATCCCGCCCCGACTTTACTAAAGCACTCCTTTAATACCGCACTTCCAACCCCTGCACCTGCAACGCCCGGGGCTCCTCCCGATCGCTGCCCAGCCCGAATCCATTGCCCCAGCCATACGCCACACCGTCCCTCCCCAGCCCCACCGTGTGATACCCGCCCGGGCTCAAACTCCAGAACTCACGATCAATCTTCACCGGCACCGGCTCGTCACGATCCTGCATCGTCCCATCCCCCAACTGCCCGAATTGATTGGAACCCCAGCCATACGCCACCCCCTCCTTCGTCAGCGCCATCGTGTGGTTCGCGCCCGCCTCCACCATCTCGAAAACATCTGCATCCGCGATTAACACCGGAGCAAAATATTGCTCCTTCACAACATTTTTTGCCCGATCCCGTCCCACCTGACCGAACTGATTATCCCCCCAGCCATATGTTTTACTCTGCTCATGCGAGGATATCCCCACAGAATGCGCCCTGCCCGCACTGACCATCCAGAGCCCCACCCCATGCACACGTGTCGGCCGATGCACCTGCTGGATTTTGCACACTTCGCCCATCCCGGCACACACACCGAGCTGCCCCGATTCATTCGAGCCCCACGCATATAAAAAGTTCGTAAATACGATCCCAAGCGAATGATTCCCCCCGGCACTGATATGCCTGTACCACCCTTCGCCCGCTACACGCACCGGACGCGTTCGCCTTTCCGCCGTTCCATCCCCCAACTGACCTTCCAGATTACGCCCCCACGCATACACGATCCCCCCATCCCCCAACGCCAGCGTATGATTGGCCCCGGCACTGATCATCACAATCTTCTCATCGAGCAGCACACGTACCGGCTGGATCCTGTCCTGCCTCGTCCCATCCCCCAGCTGCCCCACCTGATTGCGCCCCCACGCATACACTTCGCCATCCTCCGTGGTTCCCACCGTGTGATAATCACCCGCGCTGATCGTCACAAACCTGAGCTCTTCTCCACCCACACGAACCGGCGTGCGCGCATCCATCGCCGAACAATGCCCGAGCTGCCCGTACGTATTACCGCCCCAGCAATACACCTCGCCATCCATCGTCAATCCACAACTATGCGCCGCCCCCGACACCAACATTTTCCAGGTAACCTCGCCCAAAAACTGCTCGTCGGTCTCGACCACCACGCCCTCGCACACAAGCGCGCGCTCGCCACAACCAGACATCCATGCACACACCAGCACCATCACAACCAACCATGCTCTGCATTTCATAAACGGCCCCACCAAATTGTAAGGTTCTCAATTTTGAAGTGATCGATTCCAAAAGCCCCCACAACAGCGGCTTTCTCTCAATACCCCTTCTCTACCACACCTCACGCGCCGGACCTACCCCGACAACCGGCTCATTTCATGCCCTTACGATCAAAAATCAAAATACTTTTCCGCTCCACATTTTTTACACCCCCCATTGACCATGCTATCACCGACCATAGCTTCCCCAATCCCAACCCCTGCCTCTGCAAATATTTGCAGATCCGAACACAACGACGAGAGCGATCCCCATGCAAACCACACAAAAAATCATCCCCTGCCTCTGGTACGACGACAACGCCGAAGAAGCCGTCGAGCTCTACACCTCCCTTTTTAAAAACTCGCACGTCTCCCACACCCAGCGTTACGGAAAAGAAGGCTTCGAAATCCACAAACGCCCCGAAGGCAGCGTCATGTCCATCGACTTCGAACTCGGCGGCTACAGCCTGGTCGCCATGAACGGCGGCCCGATCTTCCAATTCACCCCCGCCATTTCCCTCTACGCCACCCTCGAAACCCGCCAGGAAATCGACACCGTCTGGAACGGCCTCCTCGACACCGGCGGAACCGTCATGATGCCCCTCGACACCTACCCCTGGAGCGAACGTTACGGCTGGATCCGCGACAAATTCGGCCTCACCTGGCAAATCTCCCTGGGCTCGCTACACGACGTCGGCGGCCAGACCCTCACCCCCAGCTTCCTCTTCACCGGCCAGCAACACGGCAAAGCCGAAGCCGCCATCCACGAATTTACCACCCTCTTCCCCGACGCCCGCATCCACGGAATCGCCCACTACCCGGACACCCCCGAAAACAACGCCAACGGCTCCGCCAACACCGTCATGCACGGCCAGTTCTACCTCTTCAACGAAACCTTCATGGCCATGGACAGCGCCTACGACCACGGCTTCACCTTCAACGAAGCCTTCTCCCTCCAGGTTTTCTGCGACACCCAGGCCGAAATCGACCGCTACTGGCAAGCCCTCTCCCACGTCCCCGAAGCCGAACAATGCGGCTGGCTCAAAGACCGCTACGGCATCTCCTGGCAAATCGTCCCCCGCCAGCTCGTCAACCTCCTGGCCGACCCCAACCCCAATAAATCCGAAGCCGTCATGCGCGCCTTCATGCCCATGAAAAAACTCGACATCGCCACCATCCAGACCGCCTACGACCAGGCCTGAACCCCCAGGCCCACCGTTCCTCATCCTTCAACATATCTTTTTGCAAACGCACTACTACCCTCCGGGCAAGCCCTGGCAGCCCCACCCAACCATGATTTCATAGACGCGAAGCGGGGCGCTCGGCCCCGGCGCAGCAACGCTCCGGCACGAGACCGGGCGGCTCGCCCCCGGTCGACCCCACGCGCTCGCTAGCTACGGAGATGTGTTCACCGTTGAGGGCCCGCCCCCCGGTCAGCTCCTCTCCCCACGCACATCCAAACCCCAAACGATCCAAAAATCCCTCCCACCACGCACTTCCAAACCCCCAGCGATCCAAAAATCCCTGACAACACGCACTTCCCAACCCCCAACGATCCAAAAACCCGTGACGACACGCGTTTTGAAACCTCCAGACCTCTCAAAGGCCCTGACGACACGCGTTTTGAAACCTCCAGACCTCTCAAAGAGCCTGACGACACGCCAAAAATTGATTGAAACCTCCCAAATGGCCTGACGACACGCCAAAAATTGGTTTGAAACCTCCAAAATGGCCTGACGACACGCCAAAAATTGATTGAGAGCTCAAAAATGCCCTGTCGCCACGCATTTTCAAACCTCCAGACCTCTCAAAGGGCCTGGCCACACGGTTTTTCAAACCACCCGCAGTTCTCACCTCCACCTTCCTCAATGCTTTCCTTTTACTTCTTCGCCCTTCTTGCCTTTGTAGTGCTTTTCCTTCGCGGCTTCGCAGCTTCGCGCGAGACATATCGTTCTCACACCTCCTCACCATCCCCATCTTCACCACTCTTTTCACGCCGCTGCTCCTCCAACCACGCCTCTGCATCCGCCAGCGCCCGGTTCGCAGATTCTCCCAGCACCGCCGTCGCCTCATAAATCTGAATCCCCCGGTTTTTGAGTTGCTTCGTCGCGCGCTGACCATGCGCAAGCGCCTTCTGGCTGATGCCGCTCAAATAAAGACGCCCGCCGACCGCAGTGAGCTGCTCGGCGTACGCGATCAGAACTTCAGAAAGCGTAGCCCCGATGCTGGTGTAGCCGCGCAGACGCAAGATCACCACCGTGCGAAATCCGTCGGAGGCCGGCAGCGGCAGACGATCCCCGAGCGTTGGCGCCCCCGCATAGAACAGCGGCCCATACACGTTGAGCATGGTGACACGATCATTCTTGAGCCTTTCATGAGTGCTCAGCGCGTGCTCATGCAATTTGCCATCCGAGCGCTTGATAAGTTCAACGACCGTAATATCGTTCGACGAGCGCGTAATAAACATCAACGCCGACAGCACCACACCGATGCCGACCGCTGCCTGAATCGGCAAAAAAAGCGTCGCGGCAAACGTCGTCAATCCCGCCAGCCGCGAAGGCCAACCTGCATTGCTCACATTGTAGATATGACGCGGCTTGATGCTGGAAACTCCGGCCAGGATCAAAAGCGCACCCAGTGCCGGCATCACGATCGAAGAAACCGGCTGCAACAAAAACATCACGATCAGCAGCATCCACAGGCCCGAAAAGATCGATGCCCACTGCGTTCGTGCTCCCGCCAGCACACTCAGCGCCGTCGTGCTCACCGAGCCGCCCACAGGCAAACCCCGAAATATCCCGGACGCAATGTTCGCCAGCCCCTGCGCCACAAAGTCTTGCGATACACGACTGCGCGAACCATCCGGATTCGGCACACTCTGGCTGACCCCGGAACCCTGCACGAGAATCACCACAGCCACCGACGCCGCGCCGGTGATCACATCCAGAGCCAGCCGAAACGTCGGAATATCCGGCGTCGGTATACCCGAAGTAACCTGCCCCACATCACTCACAATCTGAACCTGATCCAGGCCAAACCAGAGAGCAACCAGGGAAGGAATGACGATGGCCAGAAAGCTCGAAACCTGCCGAAACCACGTGTAACGAAGGCCCACCGCAAGCGCTATCGTGAGCCCGGCCAAAACCAGAGACCAGAGATGGAAATCCTCCAGATGTTGCGCCAGATCAATGCTCTTAAAAACACTGTTGTCCCCGACCGGATTGTAGCCCGTCACCACCGGAAGCTGGTTCAGCACAAGCAAAATCGCAATGCCCGATAAAAACCCGGTCGTCACCGAATACGAAACAAAGCGCGTCAGACGCCCCAGCCCGAGCAGCCCCAGCACGACCATGAAAACCCCGCTCAAGATCACCATCGCAAACAACGAAACAGTCCGAATCTCCTCGGGCGCATTCGACAACGCCTGCCCGGCAGTGAGCGACGCCCCGGCCGTCGTCGTCACCATCATCAAGCGCGTGCTCGAAAAAACTCCGCCCACAAACGGTCCGATGATCGTCGCGTACAACCCGTACAGCGGATTCACCCCGAGCAAAACGCCGTTGGCCATCCCGTCCGACACGTTGGCCAGCGCCGTATTTGCACCCGCTATCAGGTCTCGCTTCAACGCTGCGGGTCTCGGCAACATCTTCCGCCGATAATTCGCCATCGCTTCCCGCAGCACACCCAGACCCGGCTGATCTACCTCCTCGATCGTACCAGGCCCGATCGTGTACCAACCCTCCGCTTCCCCGTCTTTTGTCTTCGTTTCATGCTTCGCCATTCCAATGCCCGGCAACGCTCAAACCACCCTACTCCCGCTGCTCGCCACCATAACCATAAGCATCCCCCGGACGCGCTTCTTCGCCGGTCCCTTTCAGATATTTCACCTCCCGCGTGCCGAACAACTCAAAATCAAAGGGCACCTCATCCTCACCAATTTCATGCAAAACCAGCGCATGAAGCTTCTTGAGCATCGCCTCGACCACCGCCGGCGCAAACCTCGGATGATCCGGATGCGCCAGGTTCTCAAGCTCGCCAGGATCGTCCCACAGATCATACAGAGCCACGTCGCTTTGCTCGTAAAGCGCATCCAGCGTCTCGGGATTGCCGTACTCCTGCGGACTGAACCAGCGCACCAGCTTGTAGCGCCCGTCCACCACAGCCCTGAAAAACGTCCGCCGCCCAAAATCCGGCGCACCGTACTGCGCACCCGCCTCGTGCATCAGCTCCTCCGGATCACTTCCTTCGGCGGACAATCCCTCTCCCATATCCGTCAACGACTGCAGCACACCCGTCAGCCCCCACTCCGGATCCAGCGCATGCAACCCGTCCCAGCAAATCAGCGCACCATCGCCCGGCGCATCTTCGCTGCCCCGCGGCCCGTGCACTTCCTCACCCGCCATCACGGCCTTCAAGCTGCGCCCTTTGAGATGCGGATATTGCTTTGCGATCTCCGCCTCGCTCAACCCCGCAAACTCCAGAAGCGTCGGCGCCAGATCCAGATGCGAGCCCACAGCCTCCGCGCGCACCCCGCGCGGCCCCTGCGGCAACACCACCGTCAAATTGACGACCGTCGCCTCCTCAAACGCAATCCCGCCCTTCTGCGACATCCCATGCGCCCCGTTCATCTCCCCGTGATCGCTCGTGTACAAAACAACCGTATTCTCCCACAGCCCCAGTCGATCCATCGCCTCCAGAATCTGCATAAACTGCGCATCAACCAGCCGCATCGCATTGATCAGATAATTGCGCCGCTTCAACCACAGATCTTCGCGCCCCTCAGGAATCCGCCCATAATTCTGCTCAATAAACCTCTTATAAGAACGCACCCCCATCGGCTGCAGCGCCAGATCGTCATCAAAATTATCCGGCAACTCCACGTTCCACCGCTTTGCAAACCACCCCAGGTTCTGCGCCACCGTCTGCAATCCCGCCATCGCCCCGTTCGGATGCGGCACCTCCACCGGATCGCTCTGATAAAACATAATGTCATGCGGATTGATCAGACTCGAAACCAACAACCACGGCTGCTCCAGCTCCCCCGGCCGGGTCTCCAACCAGTCCACCGTCTCAAACGCCGCCGCCCCATCCAGCATCTCGCCCTGCAAAGGCGCGCCGTACATCTCGCCAAAATGCTGATAATCGGCAAACCCATACCGCTCCAGCGCCCCCTCACCACGCGGCACCTCGGAAATATGCCATTTTCCCTTAAAAGCCGTGTAATACCCCTGCTCACGCAGCATCGTCCCGATCGTCGGAATCTCGTCGCTCAACTCGCCAATCCACGCGAAATTCGTATTGTCCCACAGCCCGGTTTTGCGCGCATGCAGCCCCGTCCACATCGTCGCCCGCGACGGCGTGCAGATAGGCACCGTGCAATACTGATGATTGAAACTGATCCCCTGCGCCTCCAGCCGCCGAAGCGCCGGCAGCTCCAGATCTTCCGGAAGCTCCATATGCGCTTGCCACTGATCCATGCACAAGATCAGAATATTCGGTCGAGAATCTGCCATTTCATACCTCCCGATACGTCAAAGGACGCGGTTCCTCGCCACGCTCGCGCTTCTTTTCCACCCGGTGACGCATCCCGAAAGCGATCGCCAGAAGAAGCACAATACCAAGCAGCGACGACACGATGATGACCACCAGCGCGTAGTCGTTCACAAACACCTGCGACGCCACAACCAGCGCCGCCGCGACGTTTTTTTGCGCCGTCCCAAACGCCACCACCTTACGCACATCACTGCGATTGCCCCCGATTACATAGCCCGAACCAAAGCCCACCAGCGTAATCAGAGCTGCCACCGGCAACACGCCGGTCCCCAGGATGGCAACGATCTCCGGAATGTTCGAAACCAGCAGCGCCACCACCAGAACCACCAGCGCCACGCTCGACACGCGCGCCACCCACGGCTGCGCCCTCTGCGCCTGCTCCGGAAACAATGCCTCCGCCACCAGTCCCGCCCCCAGCGGCAACAACAACGTCCAGATCAACGGCGTTGCAATCGCCCCCGCACTCACCGTCACCTCCGGCAAAACCAGCGGAATCACAAACGGCAAATACACCACCGTTGCCGGCATCAACACCAGCAACAACGACACCGCCAGCGCCAGATCTCCCTCGGCAATCTCCACATACTTGATCACAAAAGCCGCACCCGCCGAACTCGCAAACAAAAACAGCCCGATCTTCGCCGAAATATCAAACACCGCATAATGCAGCACAACCAGCGTAATCGCCGGCACCACCACAAAGTTCGCCAGCAACACCGCAATCACCCCGCGCACATTCTGAAGCGGCTTCACAACCTCCCGGAAATCATGCGCAAGCCCCATCGACAACATGCTGCTCACAATAAAAATCAGCACCCCGAGCTGGCCGATATTTCCGAGTAACTCCACCATCACAACGCCCCTTTTCCGCCCTCTTTTTCCCGATCGACAACGTCCGGCCGCACCACACACCGAAACCCGATGTGCCCGGTCGACGTATCCACCGACTCGCCCTGACGCGCCGCCGGACGAAACCGAAAGCAATACTCCGCCGAGCACAGATGCGAGCCACCCTTCACCACGCGCTGCACCAGCTCCGACGGTTCCGCTCCGCTCATCTCCCGCATCGAAAGCGTACAACACGACTGTTTCCTGGCACGATGCCCCGGCTCATACACGTCCTCCGTCCACTCCCAGACATTGCCCGCCATGTCGTAAAGCCCGTAGCCATTGGCCGCAAATGCTCCCACCGGCGCCGTCCGCTCCCAGCCCTCCTGGGCCAGATTCCGCCACGGAAACACGCCCTCCCACGTCTTCGCCATCCGCCGGCCGCCCGGCATAAACTCCGCGCCCCACACAAAAGTCGCGCCCTCAAGCCCGCCACGCGCTGCAAACTCCCACTCCGCCTCGGTCGGCAACACCTTGCCGGCCCACGCCGCATAGGCCCGCGCATCCTCAAAACTCACATGAACCACCGGATGCCGCTCGCGCCCCCGCACATCACTTCCCGGCCCCTCCGGATATTTCCAGCACGCCCCCGGCACATAACGCCACCACAGCCGCGGATCCATACGCCGCACCGGCCTCTCCGGCGCAACAAACACCAACGAACCCGGCACCAGAACCTCCACGTCAATCCCCGGATAATCCGCCGGATCGGGCACCCGCTCCGCCACCGTCACATACCCGGTCGCCTCTACAAATCGCCCGAACTCCCCATTCGTCACCGGATACCTGTCGATCCAGAACCCCGCCACCGCCACCCGGTGCGCCGGCCGCTCCTCGGGATAAAACTCGTTCGACCCCATCTCAAACGTGCCGCCGGCAATCCACGCCATGCTTTCGGTCATACATACCCTTTTGAAATAGCCTCGCGCCCTGTACGCAGCGAGCTGCGCACCTCAAAAAAGCTATTCACTTCTTCAGCATCCCCTAAAACTACGCCTGCCTGCCGCCCGCTCCACCTGCACTCGCGCCGCGTTCATCCATCGCCGAAAAACATTTTGTCGCCACGCCACCCAAACATGCGCAAGTTTTACCCGATGACTCTACAAAGGAAGACGCCATGACCAGCCCCCACCACAACCAGCACTCCCACCAAGATCAAGGCCATCAAGACCCAGGCCATCACGAACACGACCATCAAGATCACCACCACGCCCACATGCTCGAATTCCGCAAACGATTCTGGATCGTCCTCATCCTGACCATCCCCGTCATGCTCCTCTCACCGATGATCCAGCACTGGCTCGGCATCCGCGAACTACTCGCCTTTCAGGCCGAAGAAATCATCGTGATGACGCTGTCGACCATAATCTTTTTTTACGGCGGCTGGCCTTTTCTCACCGGAATGCTCGACGAACTCAAAGCCCGCAATCCCGGCATGATGACACTGGTCGGCGTGGCGATCCTCGTCGCCTTTGTCTACAGCACAGCCGTGGTTCTGGGCTTCCCCGGCGAGTATTTGTTCTGGGAGTTGTCGACCCTGATACTGGTGTTTTTGCTCGGCCACTGGATCGAAATGCGCTCGGTTCTGGGCGCCTCCCGAGCCCTCGAAGAGCTCGCGCAGATGATGCCCGCCACCGCCCACCGCATAAGCGCGGACGACCAGCTCGAAGAAATCCCCACCCACCAGCTCCGCCCGCACGACCGCATCCTGGTCCGCCCGGCCGAAAAAGTCCCCGCCGACGGCATCGTCATAAGCGGCCACTCCGCCCTCAACGAATCCATGCTCACCGGCGAATCCGTCCCCGTCGACAAATCCACAGGCGACGAAGTCATCGGCGGCTCCATCAACGGCGAAGGCGCCCTTACCATCGAAGTCCAGCGCACCGGCCAGGAATCCTTTCTGGCCCAGGTCATCGAACTCGTACGACAGGCCCAGGAAAGCAAATCCCGCACCCAGGACCTGGCCAACCGCGCCGCCCGCTGGTTGACCTTCATCGCGCTTGGCGGCGGCCTTGTTACCTTTTTGATCTGGATTCTCTTCACCGATACGACCCTTGATTACGCCGTCGAACGCGCCGTCACCGTCATGATCATCACCTGCCCCCATGCCCTGGGCCTGGCCATTCCCCTGGTAGTCGCCGTCTCCACATCCCTTGCCGCAGCCAGAGGACTCTTGATCCGCGACCGCAAAGCCTTCGAACAAGCCCGCAACATCCAGGCCGTCCTCTTCGACAAAACCGGCACCCTGACCCATGGCCAATTCGGCGTCACAAACATCCTCAGCTTCGACAAAAGCCTTGCCGAAGACGAACTTCTAGCCCTTGCCGCGTCGCTTGAAAGCCACTCCCAACACCCGATTGCCCGGGGCATCGCCGCCGCCTCACAGCCCCACCGCCCCGTCGAAAACTTCTCGTCCATGACCGGCGCCGGCGTTCAGGGCACCGTCGACGGCCACGCCCTCAAAATCGTCAGCCCCGGATATTTGCGCCGCAACCAGATCTCCTTCGATGACGAGCGCCTCCAGAGCATCACCGGCCCCGGCCAGACCATCGTCTTCGTCCTCATCAACGACACGCCCGCCGGCGCCATCGCGGTCGCCGACGTCATCCGCGAAGAATCCAAAGACGCCATCGCCCGCCTCCACGCCATAGGCATCCAGACCATGATGCTCACCGGCGACAACAAACAGGTCGCCGGCTGGGTCGCGCAAGAAATCGGCCTCGACGAATACTTCGCCGAAGTCCTGCCCGAACAAAAAGCCCTCAAAATCAAAGAAGTCCAGAGCCGCAATCTCGTCGTCGCCATGACCGGCGACGGCGTCAACGACGCACCCGCCCTGGCTCAGGCCGACGTCGGCATCGCCATCGGCGCCGGCACCGACGTCGCCATCGAAACCGCCGACATCATCCTCGTCCGCAGCAACCCCGAAGAAGTCGTCGCCATCATCGAACTGGCCCGCGCCACCTACCGCAAAATGCTCCAAAACCTGGCCTGGGCCACCGGCTACAACGTCATCGCCATCCCCCTGGCCGCCGGCATCGCCGCCCCCTTTGGCCTGGTCCTGGCCCCGGCCGTCGGCGCCCTGCTCATGTCCGCCAGCACCATCATCGTCGCCATCAACTCCCGACTCTTGCGCGTTCCATCCCAGAAACTTTTCGGCCCTCCGACGCAATAAATACCGCCCCACTTTACTTTCTTAGAGGGCCAAATTTTGGATGCACCTGAAGGCCCTTATATTTTGGCCTGATAAACAGAATAGGTGATGTTTAGTTACCTTTCAGTAAAGGAAAAACCATGAAAATCCTCTCCAGAACCACAGCCGCCATCCTTTCCGGCGTTCTCTTCGCAGGCTCCCTGACCGCCGGCATGCTCATCACCAACGACACCCAGGCCCAGGGCAAATCCAGCGCCACCCGAGGCGATTTCGCAAAACTCAAAGAAAGCGACGCCTACAAAGTACGCGACCAGGGCCAGATCAGTGGCAGCCCTCTCACCGTGCGCATCAAAATCGAAGCCGACAACGAACGCGACAACGCCCAGAGATCCCGCGACTTCGAAACCGAATTCGACGTTGTCGTACTACGCGACGGCCGCCCCGTGCGCGATGCACAGGTCACCGTCCAGGCCTACAAAGGCCCCACCGTGCGCCTGCGTCTGGATGATGATGACGACGACGATGACGACACCTCCTACGAAGGCGAAATCAAAGGCTACCACCGCGCCTACCAGGTCAGCGTCGTTGCCGGCGAAGACCGCATCGAAAACATCCGCTTCGCCGGACCCGCCATCCACACCTTCACCTCGCCAAAACACCGCCAACGCGTCCCCGCCAACCGCGACCTGAACATCACCTGGAAAGCCGAAGACCGCGCCGACAAAACCTGGCTCTCCGGCGACGAAT
This sequence comes from Lujinxingia vulgaris, assembly GCA_040393065.1. Lineage (GTDB taxonomy): Bacteria > Myxococcota_A > Bradymonadia > Bradymonadales > Bradymonadaceae > JACCWM01. Next base: position 17,169 of record JBEBUW010000030.1, read on the forward strand.
TCGACCGCATCAGCATCGAAGACACCGGCCGCTACACCCTGGCCGCCTCCAAACTCGACGATGACGACGACGATCTCGAACTCAAACGCGCCAACATCATGCAACTCACCAACGCCGGCCCTGACTCCCAGGTCCGCATCTCCGTCAAAAACGAAATCGACATCCGCACCGATGACAACGACTGATTGCCTCCATCGCTGAATCAACCCACAAAACGTGCAGCCGGCTCCCCAACCGCCCCTGCACGTTTTCTTTCGTTAAGAATCTGCGTCCCAGAACAAAAACCAACCTGCCCGGCGAGGTATCCAGGATGACTGAGACTGTTGAGAATACAAAGGTTCCCTGCCCGCACTGCAACGCCCTAAACCGCGTCCCCGACGCGCGCTTGAGCGACGCGCCCACCTGCGGCCGCTGCAAACAACCACTTTTTGCCGGCGCCCCCATCACGCTGGACGTCGACAACTTCCGCCGCCACGTCAACGCCGACCTGCCTGTCGTCGTCGATTTCTGGGCGCCCTGGTGCGGCCCCTGCCAGATGATGGCCCCGGCCTTCGAAGCGGCCGCCGCAAAACTCGAACCCGCCATGCACCTGGCCAAAGTCGATACCCAGAGCCAGACCACCCTCGGTCAACGCCACAACATCCGCGGTATCCCCACCCTCATTCTCTTTCACCGCGGCCAGGAAATCGCCAGGCACTCCGGCGCCATGAGCCAGCCCGAAATCGAGCGCTGGGCACGCAACAATCTGGGCATAAAATCCTCCTGAACTCTGTTATATACACGCATGACACGTGGAGCCGGCTCCCACGAAAAGCCGGCATCAAGAATGGTAATGATTATATTTCGCCGAACAGGCAAAAGGATGGTTAGTTATGAATATTAATATCGGAATCGAACACGCCACACGTCAGGAAATCGCCGACGGCCTCTCCCGAGTCCTGGCCGACAGCTACACCCTCTATCTCAAAACCCACAACTATCACTGGAACGTCACCGGCCCCATGTTCCAGACCCTTCACCTCATGTTTGAAGGTCAGTACACCGAACTTGCCGTCGCCGTGGACGACATCGCCGAACGCATCCGTCAGCTCGGATTCCCCGCGCCCGGCACCTACAAACAATTCCAGGAGCTCTCGGTCATCAAGGAGGACACCTCCATTCCCTCCGCAACCGAAATGATCAGCAACCTGGTCGCCAGCAACGAAGCCGTCGCCCGCACCTCGCGCGCAGCCTTCGTCATCGCCGAAAAAGCCAACGACCAGCCCACCTGCGATCTGCTCACCCAGCGCATGCAAATCCACGAAAAAACCGCCTGGATGCTCCGCAGCATGCTCGAATAATCCCACGCCTTCCTCCCCACGCAGGGGAGGCCCATCCGGGCCTCCCCCACCCAATCCGTTGCTTTTCTTACCTTTGCAGCGTCTTTCCTTCGCGACTTTACAAGTAACGCAAAAAACTCGCCCTCAAGAACGCTGAACCTTCGCCTCTACCGACTTAACCGGCACATCCGACAGCGTTTTCGGCGGAAACGCCATGCGCAACGCATTGAGCACCGCCAACAGGTCAATGACCTCCTGCGCAATCGCCCCCGCCACCGGCGTCAAAAGACCAACCGACGCAAACCCCATCCCAATGATACTCAAAGCCATCCCGCCCACTGCACTCTGCAACGCGATGGTCCGAAAGCGCTGACTGATGTGGATAAGCTCATCGACCTTGATCAGCGAAGGCTCCATGATAATCGCCCCGCCGGCCTCCGCCGTGACCTCGCTGCTCTGCCCGAACGCAAGCCCCACCGTCGCCGTTACCATGGCCGGCGCATCATTGATCCCATCTCCGACAAAAAGCGTGCGCGCCTTCTTCGTCTCCGCCCGCACAATCTCCACCTTTTGCTCCGGACTTTGCTCGGCATAAATCTCCGTAATCCCCACGCGTTTCGCCAGATACGCAACCTCGCTCTGACGATCCCCGGACACGATCATGATCCGCTCAAACGCATGTTCCGGCGCCAAATGCTTGATAAACGCCTTGCCCTCCGGCCGCGGCTCATCATGAAACTGATACGTCGCCGCATACTGATCGTCGATCAACACAACGCACTCAAGCCCCGACCCGCTCGGCAACAAATGCTCGGCCGCCGGATGATTCGCCGCACGCAACTTATTGCGACTGGTCACATGAATCGTCTGATGGTCAATCACCGCCGTCAGCCCCTGCCCCGGCCGCTCACTGATTTCCTCCACCGGCATCATCGGCAGACCACGCGCCTCCGCCGCCTCAATGATCGCCACCGCCAGCGGATGTTTCGAATAATGCTCAATACTCGCCGCCAGCTTGAGCACCTTTTCTTCCTCAAATCCCGGCCCGGTAATGATATGCGTCAACGTTGGCCGACCGGCCGTCAGCGTGCCGGTTTTGTCGATGATCAGCGTCCTACAACGATCGATTTGTTCAAGCACACGCGGATCTCGGATGATGATGCCGCGCCGCGCCGAAAGCGAAATCGCGCCGATCAACGCCACCGGAATCCCGATCAGCAGCGGACACGGCGTCGCCACCACAACCACCGCCAGAAAACGCGTCGGATCTCCGCTCAACCACCAGGCCAAAAGCGCAATCACCACCGCCACCGGCGTATAATAACCACCAAGCTGATCAGCCATCCGACGCATCTGCGGACGCTGCTGCTCGGATTCCTGCATCACCTCCATGATTTTCGCATACCGCGAATCAATCGGCAGCTTCGTCGCCTCCACCGTCAGCGCGCTCTCCCCGTTAATCGCACCCGAAATCACCGCCGACCCCGGCGCTTTCGAGATCTGATACGGCTCCCCGGTCAAATAAGCCTCGTCCATCACCCCGTGACCTTCCACCACCACCCCGTCCACCGGACAGGTCCCGTGTGGAAAAACCACGATATGATCGCCAATCTGGATGTCTGAAATATCGATTTCAACCAGAATGCCGTCCTGCTTTCGTTGCACACGCGCCGGCATCCGCTCGCTCAGCGCCCGCAACACCGAAGACGCACGCCGCGCCGCAATCGCCTCCAGCGCTTCACCGCCGGACAACATCAAAACAATGATCGCGCCCGCCAGATAATGCTCCAACAACACGGCGGTCGTGATCGAAATACCCGCCAGCAAATCCGAACCGAAATTCCCCCGCAATATCTCGCGCACCAGGTCCACAGTTAACGGAATGCCGCCCAGCGCCAGCACAATCCACAGGGGCCAGTTGGTCCAGGCCTCCGGCTTATCAAACACAAAGCGCGCGACCAGATACACCACCAGCCCGAGCACAGCCACGCCAGCAATCAACATTTCCTTGCTCAAAGCGGCTCTGAACCCCGAGCGACGCTTCGCGCTTTCCTGCTCCGTCATAACTCCCACCTTCGAACCAACGCACATGCGTTGGAGTCAAGTGCCCCTCACGACGCTCACGCGTGGACGCACAATCATTCACCAAATAAAAAATACATACAAAAACATCACGCCCTGCCAACAACGCTTGATGCGCCATCGCTAAAAACAGCGTCAGCCTATCATGCTCCATACCACAGAACCGCGCGATACCATTTGCCTGGCCCAAATAACCTCACAAAACTTTGCGGCACAGCAATGAACACCATAACCAGCACGCAATACCTTGTCCCCCAATTATGATCGCCGGGACTCCATCACAAAACTTTGCGGCACTATTATGAACTTCCATAATGCATCCACAAAACTTTGCGGCACCATTATGAACTTCCATAATGCATCCACAAAAACTCGCGGCGCCATTATGCCCAAAATACCCGTTCGGCATAAAAAGCGCGCAGATTGTACGTCTCCCAAACCACCCGCAAGAAAACGCCAGACTATTGCGTCCCCGAAAACAATCCGGTAACTTTTGGAAATCATCACAAAAGCCAGCCGTAGCGGCTTGTAGGAAATTCCATATCGATTCAAGCCACGAAAGCGCCCGTCCAAACCATGGCCGGCGTATTCCTACCGGGAGAATCCTTGCATGAATCTCATACAGCTTACCTGCTCCTTAGATGTTTTCTGGCACGAACTGATTTTTATCGAAGCCTGTTTAGAAGCCAATCCCCGAACCAGGCATCTGGCGCCGCAGATAGTCGACCTGCTCACGCACTATGAAACCCTGGCACTGGCCGAACGAGAACTGCAGCGCAAAGTTACATTGAATAGAGCACGCGTAAAAATTGCCGAAAGCACCATTGAAGAGCATGTCCGTGACGCATATCTCATGCTGCTCTACAAAGTGAAGAACAACAAAAAAGACCGGCGCTACGAAGCCTTGTGGGACATGCATCTGAGTACTTTTTTACGTCTGAACCCCACGGAATTGCAGACAAAGCTTCTCAAAATGAAAAGCACCCTGATGCTAGAGATTTATGAGGACGCGTTTCGTGACGCACAAAACGACTTGCTCGACCTGGCACTGCTGGAAGTCAAAGGCATCCAGGATAGACAAGGCGAGGAGAAAGAGCATCGAATGCTCCACCGGGCGGATGTAGAGCAATGGAAAAACGAAGCCAATCAGGTCCGCCTCAACATTTATGCGCATCTCCTCCAGCTTTCACCAACCCGGGGCACAGGCTGGGCACGAAACTTTTTCCCCACCACCAAAAGAGGCAAAAAACTCACGGACGTAGAAAAAGCCGAAAAAGAGCTCGCCAGAGCCCAGAAAAAATCGGCCAAAACTGCCGCCCAATACAAGAAGCAGCAAGAATTGCTGCAGAAAGCACAGGATAAAGTCGCGCGAGAATCCGCCCGTGCCAGACTGGACGGCCGCTCCACTTCCGACACAGAAACGGAAACGGACACCAACACCGAAACGGAGCAGCAATAACCGCCTGCTGCTCCGCAACGACATCCATCGGAGCCTTACGACGTCATCTGCAGCCCGACAATCCCGGCCATCACAAGCGCGACACTCAAGAGGCGCGCCACGCTGGCCGGCTCCTTGAACAAAACAATCCCCAACACGACTGCTCCCACCGCGCCAATGCCCACCCACACGCTGTAAGCCGTACTCATCGGCAGCGATTTCATCGCGATTCCCAGCAAAACAACGCTGATCGCCATGGATGCTGCCGTTCCCACCGACGGCCAGAACCGCGTAAATCCCTCCGTGTACTTCAACCCCACAGCCCAGCCCACTTCAAACAGGCCCGCAACGATCAGAATGAACCATGCCATCACGCATAACCCCTACAAAAGCGGGGTCGTCCCCGATGAATAAAGAAGAAAAGGATGTCGTGAGGTCGTCCTCACACCCTACGTTTTCTTAAACCAGGACCGAGCCTTTGCAAATCCCCGATTCCCTCTAAAAACGTCAAAAACGCCCCGTACAGAAAATAATTAGCAACAAAACGCCTCGATCTCTCGAAAACAGATCTCCAGAGATTTTCCCTGGTCCACTTTTTTTCTGTTTTTTACTGGATTCATCAAAAATCGAGGACGCCATGACCAAAATCACTTCCAGCTCCAACCCCAATCCCACCACCGCCCTCACCACGCCTGAACCCGAGCCCGCCCCCGAAGCCAAAACCGCACAGGCCCCCACCCCAAAAGAATGCGCGCCCCAGTCTCCCCCGCAAGACACCTGGGAAACCGACGCCAGGGACGACAAACCCGAAGGCTTCTTCAGCAAACTCGGCCAGAAAATCGACAGCGCTCTTGATACCGCCCAATCCACCGTCAAAAACACCGCGGATTCCATCCAGCAAAAAGCCTCGGAAGTTTTACACGACGGCATCGACTCCGTGCAAAAGCGCGCCAACGACACCGTCGACAACTTCCAACAAAACATCGAAAACATTCAAAAAAACACCAACGAAGCCATCGATGTTCTCCAAACGCTTGATGCCCCGACCGTCAAAGACCTGATCATTCAAGATATCCAATCGACCGCTCAAAGCGCTGTCCAGACCGTCAAAGACGTCGCCTCGGCCGCATCGCAGGCGCTCGGACAACAACAGGAAATCAAGCGCCAACAAAACGAAGCCATTACAAAAGCCATCACCCAGGCCTTCGAAAAAGCTCCCGAAATTCTCGAAGCTGCCGAACAAGCCACCCGGTCACTGGCCGATAACACCCAGAAAGCCATCGAGAAATACGCCCTGCCGGCCATCCAAGACGTCTACCAGGAAATCAGCACCAACACCGAGGCTTTCGCAGAAAAAATCCAGCATTACGCAAAGAATCCCGATGATTTGCACCGCGCCATCTTCCACCTGGAAGGCAAAGCCGTCTCCCTGGCCAGCGATCTGGGCGTTGAGCTTGCCATCGTCGCAGCCGACGTCGTTGCCAAAAACGACAAGGTTCTCCGAACCGCCATCGACGCCGTCACATCCATCGATATTCCCACACCGCAGGGGCTGCTGTTCAACCAGGTCAAAAAGTTCTTCCCCGAAGATTCCCTGGCCCACGAGCTGGCGCATCTTGCCGGACGGGGTGCCACTGGAATCATCCGCGAACAACTGCAATCCATGACCCGGGCCATCGGCCACGACCTGGTCACGGCCGCCGTCGAAATCAGCAAAGATCCGGAAACGTTCCGCCAGTCTCTCGATGTCACCGCCAATGTCTTGGATTTGAAACCCGGCCAGGAATTCAAGCTCGGCGCGGGCATCTCTGCCGACGTCTATGCAGAACTCGGCGGAGAAGTAGAAGCCGAATTTGAAATGAAAGCCTCACGTGATCCCGAAAACCCAAACGAGATCGTCATTGAAGTTTCGAAAGAAACCGCCGCAAAAATAGGCGCCGGTGTGAGCACATTGGGTGAAGGCGTCAAGGTCAATGCGGGCCTGCAAAGCATTCACTCCACGACCCTTCGATTCGACACTTCCGATCCCGAACAGGTCAAGGACCTGGACGCCTTTCTAAAAACGCAGGCCCGAGGCTACAGCTCCTCAAGCTCAAACAAAGTGCTTGCCAAATATGTGGAAGAAATCTCTTTCCAGGGCGGAACGACCGCCGAGCTGGACATGCCCGTTCTAAAACTCGAGGCCAACCCCAACATCAAGGCCTCGTTCAATCCCAAAGACCGTTCCGTAGAACTCACCGCTTCCTACGCACTTGAAGGTTCAGCATCGTTAAAAACCCCGATGCCACAAATTCAATTGCCGGCACGCTTGAGCGGCTCCAACATTACCCCTGCCGAATCCGAGCCCGAGCCGCACCTCAAACTTCTTCGCGATGCTGTACTCGGTAAAAACAGCGCCGCGCTGGCAGGCGGCGTCAAAGCCAAGGCGGAAGGTAAAATCACCTACGACCCGGCCATCGGCGTCTCCGTCGACGGCATAAAAACCGTCGCGCTGGAGCTAAGCGCCACCACCTTCCACAACACAAACGAGGTCTCCGCCAAACTCGATATCAAGCTCCACAACCCCGCCGAGCTCGCCAGATTGCTCGGCACCGGCGTCGAAGACCTCATCAAAGACTTCCAATCCCAGCGCCTGAGCATCGATGACATCGAGCAACACCTCATCCACACAGGCGCTCAACTCGAAAACTTTGTAGAAATCGAAGGAAAATTCGAAATGCGCCGGAGCGATGGCTTCGCACTGGATTCCAAAATTCTGAAAGCTGAAGCCAGGACCTACACCAATACAGACCTTCAGACCTTCATCAAATTCCCGCCCGAAACCCAAACCCAACCCCAGATCAACAAAGACGCGGCCGAGGCAAACCTTCGCCTTCTCGACCGCGCCTTCCACGCCTGAGCCTTGTCGGTTCAGAAGTGCTTACACCTCGCAGGAACCATCATCACACCCCGCGCCGGCCTGCAGCGTGGCGGTGTGAGCTTCCTTTTCCCAGACCTGCTCCAGCACATCGAGCAAAACGTCGGTCGGCTGCGCGCCCGACACGCCGTATTTGCCGTCCAGCAAGAAAAACGGCACGCCCGTAATCCCAATCTCGCGCGCTTTCGTAATGTCCGCACGCACGCCTTTTGCCAGCTCATCGTCCGACGGCGAATCCTGCAGGGCAGCCCGCACTTCGTCCTCGTTCAATCCCACGTCGACGCCCAGCCCCACCAACGTTTCCAGATCGCTGACGAGCGCGCCTTCCGTAAAATACGCCCGCATCAGCCGCTCTTTCATGGCATCGGCCAGCCCCTGGCCGGCCGCCAGATGCAGCAAACGATGCGCATCAAACGTGTTCGCAAGCTGCAACTTCTCGAAATGAATATCCAGCCCCTCTTCCGCACCGGTCGCCGTCAACCGCTCGCCAGATGCACGCGCCTGCGCCTCACTCATCCCGTATTTACGCGCCAGATGTTTTTCCATCGACTCGCCGACACGCGCCGGCGCACTCGGATCAAGCTGAAAACTCCGCCAGCTCACCTCCACATCGGCTTTGTGCGCAAACTTCGCCAGCGCCTTTTCCATCCGCTTTTTGCCCACATAGCACCACGGGCACGCGATATCCGACCAAATTTCAATTTTCATCACCAGACTCCGGTTTTTTCATGGTTGTTTTTAGTTTTTTTTGGCGAGTGAAGGACGCCGGGACACAGAGCTAACGGGTTCTTAGGTCAATTTATTTATGTGAACACCTTTCTAAAGCGATTACGTGAGCATTACGCGCTAAAACGCAATGCTCCCTCGAGGAAAAGGCCCCAGAAAGAAGACCCAGGAAACTCCCATGCTGTCACGCTCCTTTGTCCGTCTTCGCCCCCGCGCTCATCAGTTTTATTTTGGCCAGGATCGCATCGTCATGGCGACTGCCTCCAACGGATTCATCCACAAAAATACCGAAGAAGGCCTCTTCGTCCACGAAACGCGACTCCTCTCGCACTATAGAGTTACGATCAACGGCGCAGAACCCACACCCATCGCCCTGTCCAAAGTCGCCGAACATACCTGGCATGGATATTACGCGGTCGAAGCCCTGTCGCTCTCCCCGACTCCTACGAACGCCTCCGTGGAAGCCTTCCTCGACACACCCGATATGGGCAGCGGCATGATGGAAGCGCTCAGCGAAAACACCCTTGAACTACGCATTTCACGCTTCATCGGCTCGAACGTTCACGAAGATTTAGATCTCACCAATCATTCGTTTCACCCGATTCGATTCCAGCTCGCGATCGAACTCGACGCCGACTTTGCAGACCTCATAGAAACCCGCCGGCCACGCATCCAACACGGCGTATGCACGCGCCAGTTTGTCCCCATTGCCCTCGACGCCTGGGAGCTCGTCTTCAACTACCGCGCATCTCACGCAGACAAAAACCTCGAACGCGGCTTAAACCTTCGCATCCACCGCACTCCCACCGAACCGCGCGCCGAAGACAATAAAATCATCTTCGATATTACCCTGAACCCGCACGAAACCTGGCACTGCTGCTTCGACTATATGCCCATTCTGGAGCTGGATCTTTCCCCCAAAAACACCCGCTCCGCCTATCAGTGCTATGCTTTTGACACGACCAACACCCTGATGGATCAGCGCCGCATTGAATTTTTAGAACGCGCGACCATCTGCACGACCCACAACCATTCCGTACTGACGCCCATTGTCGAGCAAGCCACCCGCCAGGCGACCGAAGACCTGATATCACTGCGCCTGCACGACCTCGACGTCGACGAAACAAGCTGGACTCTGGCCGCCGGCCACCCCCAATACGTCGCCCTTTTTGGCCGCGACACCCTCACAACCGCCTGGCAAGCCGCCATGCTCGACACCGGCATGCTCACCGGCACACTCACCCGCCTGGCCCAACTCCAGGGCACGGTGGTCGACAACTGGCGCGACGAAGAACCCGGCCGCTTGCTCCACGAAGCCCATACCGGTCCCCTCGAGATCCTCAACTACAACCCGCGCGAGCGCTACTACGGCTCCAACACCACGTCCGCACTTTTTCCCATGGCTTTAAGTTCGCTGTGGCACTGGACCGGCGATAAAAAACTCGTCCAAAAATTCATCCCCACCGCCCTTCGCGCCCTGAAATGGCTCGATCAATACGCCGACCTGGACGGCGACGGACTCTACGAATACTTAAGCCGCTCCTCCCAGGGCACCAAACACCAGGCCTGGAAAGACTCGCCAACCGCCATGGTCTACGCCAACGGCCACATCGCCGAGCCGCCCATCGCCACCTGCGAAGAACAGGGCTTTGCCTACATGTCCAAGTACACCATGGCCGAACTGCTCTGGTCGCTTGGCGATCCAGACACCGCCCGCCGACTCTTTCGCGAAGCTGCCTCCCTCAAACAAAAGTTCCTCGACGCCTTCTGGATGCCCGACGAAAACTTCCTCGCCATGGCCCTCGACGAAGACAAAAACCAGCTACGCTCCATCGCCTCCAACGCCGGACACTGCCTGGCCACCGGCATCATCGACGCCGACATGGCCCGCCCCATCGCCGACCGCCTGCTCGCCGACGACATGTTCAGCGGCTGGGGCGTACGCACTCTTTCCAGCCAGCATCCCGCCTATAATCCCTTCAGCTATCACCGAGGCTCCGTCTGGCCCGTCGAAAACGGAACCTTCACGCTCGGATTCTTCCGCTACGGCCTGTTCGACCACGCCCACAAACTCAGCAAAGCCATCTTCGAAGCCACCGATCTTTTCGAATCCAACCGCCTCCCCGAAGTTTTCAGCGGCCACCCCCGCAACAGCCACCACCCATTTCCCGCCTTCTACCCGCACACCTGCGCCCCCCAGGCCTGGTCCGCCTCCGCCATCTTCAGCCTCATTCAATCACTCTGCGGCTTTTATCCCTACGCGCCCCTCAAAATGCTCGTCGTCGATCCGCACCTGCCCGACTGGCTGCCCGAAATCCGTCTGACCAACCTCAAAGTCGGCCAGGCAACCGCCACCATCCACTTTTTCCGCAAAGAAAACGGCGCCAGCGACTACTACATCGAACAGCTCGACGGCCCCCTGCACGTCGTCCGCCAACCCAGCCCCTGGTCGCTGACCGCCTCCACCACCGAACGTCTTTCCGATGCCTTTTCCAGCTTTCTTCCCCATCACTGATCTTCCCGGCACAGCATCATCGCCCCACAAATTCAATCGCCTGCTTGACTCTAAACGCTCGGGCCCTATCTTGGTCTGGCTCGCTACCGATGGTTTTTCCATTGAGCACGCTTATTTGACTGATTGATCCCTATTTTTGGAGAATTTATTATGGCAGGTAATCACAAACTTCCTGAACTCCCCTACGCTTACGACGCGCTTGAGCCCTATATCGATGAGCAGACCATGCGTCTGCATCACGACAAACATCACCTCGGATACGTCAATGGCCTGAATAACGCCGAAAAAGCACTGGCTGAAGCACGCAAGTCCGGCGACTTCTCTCAGATCCAGCACCTCGAGCGTCTGGCTGCCTTCCACGGCTCCGGACACTTCAACCACGTGCTGTTCTGGAACAACATGTGCCCGCCCGATCAGTACGTCGATCCCTCCGGCGCGCTGCTGGAGCAAATCAACAAAGATTTCGGCAGCTTTGACAATTTCAAAGCCCAGTTTGCCGCCGCCGCCAAAGCCGTCGAAGCCAGCGGCTGGGCATTCCTCTGCTGGCAACCTGCCGGAAACCAGCTCGTCACACTCGCTGCCGAAAACCATCACAAACAAACCCAGTTCACCGCGATCCCCATCCTCGCGCTCGACGTCTGGGAGCACGCCTACTATCTGAAATACCAGAACAACCGCGGCCAGTACGTCGATAATTTCTGGAACATCGTCAACTGGAAAGACGTTGCAGAAAACTTCGAAAGCGCCAAAAAATACAAATTTCCCCTGAAATAATCGCACTGCGGGAATCGGATCATCCCCGTCTGATTCCCTGTGCGCATTGCAAAAGACCCCACGACTAGCATAATAATCGTGGGGTCTTTTGTTTTCTTTTGAAGAAAACTCCCTCCTTACCCGTTTAAGTCTCGTAGTTTTCCGTTTTCTTTTCAGCCTTTTGACCCCGACATCGTACCCAAAAGAAAACAACGCCTTACACAGTTACGATGACATCTGTCTTCATTACGTGGCCCGGCCGTGAGCTTACCCATGCGTATCCACTATAAAAAACTTTTCGCCTTCTTGACCCTTGGCAGCCTGCTCATCATGGCAGGCCCCGCCACCGCCAAAGAACCAACGGCCCTCAAGTCGGCTCCTCCCAAAGTCACCAGCAAAATCGATAGAAACGTCAAGAAACCGACCACCGTCGCCCGAGCAATTCCGGCTACACAAGACGTGATCAATCACGCTCCCTTCGAAATCCTGCTCACCAAATACGTCAACAGCAAAGGAAGCGTCGCATACGACCGCTGGCATGCCGACAAAGCCGACCGAGAAGCTCTCAAAGACTATCTCGGCCAGATCGCCACAGCGCAGGTCAATCAGCACAGCGAAAACGCTCGGCTTGCCTTTTATATCAACGCCTACAACGCCCTTGTCCTCGACGCCATCCTCGACAAATGGCCGGTCCAGAGCGTTATGAGCCTTGACGGATTTTTCGACAAACAAACCCACACCGTCGCGGGCCAAAAAATGACCCTCGACGATCTCGAGCACAACAAAGTCATTCGCGTTCAATTCCAGGAGCCGCGCATCCACTTTCTGCTCGTCTGCGCCGCCCAGAGCTGCCCACGACTTTTGACCACGGCACTGACCGCCATCAATCTCGAGAAAAACCTCGAGAACGCAGCCCGCGAATTTATCCCCGCTGCAACCCGCGTCGAAGGCAACAAAGTCTACACTTCTCAGCTTTTTAACTGGTTCCGCCAGGATTTCGAAAAGCACTCCGGATCGATCCAGGCCTATTTGAGCCGCTACGTCTCCGCTGACGTCGCCAAAGTCCTCAACAACGGCACATCGACCATCGAATTCACCGAATACGACTGGTCGATCAACAAGCAATAACGAAGCGAACCAACCTCAAAACCGCACGCGCACCGTCAACCCGAGATTCCAATACAGGCCATTCATATCCAGCGCACCCAACTGCAGCGGTTCTTGCTGCCAGGAATCTCCGGAGCGCGTCAGCTCGTCAAACTCGGCGGCCGTCTGAAACATATAGCCCACATGGCCGCCCAGCCCCAATGTCACCTTATTAAAAAACAAACTCCCTGCCGGATCGTCACCAAACGGGATATACAATTCCAACCCCACCGCTCCGGTCGCCGCCAGATCATGCGTGCGATCGGACGGGCGAGTGGACTCTGCACGGTTTGTAGTAAGGTGGAGCTTTTGTGTGGCATAACCTGCGCCTACACGTACCGAAGGCCGCACAAATCCCCACAAATCAGGCCCGTAATCAGCCGCAACCATGACCACCTGCCGCATCCAGTCCAGGTCCAGCGCCCCATCAAACCGCTCCTGAGATTTACCCACTGCCTCATACAGCACAAATCCGCGCAGCCCCGGCAACACCAGATAACTCAAATCATACCCCAACCCCAGCGAAACACCCTCGAACCAGTGATCGTCCGAAAGCGCATCAACTGAATCACTCATTGGATGCAACATCGCCGAATGAATTTCCACAATCAGTTCATTCTGAGGCGCAGAGACCACCAGAGACTCAGACTCAGCCGCCGACGCCTCGACCGAAACCAGACCAGCTCCCAGAAAACCTGCCAGAACCATCATGCCTGCAGAAATACGATTGAACTTCATGGCAGCTCCTGCTCAAAAAGACGATTCAGAAAAACATTGTCATAATGACGCGCCGTCTTTACCACCGGCTCCGTCGCATCCAACACCGTAAAACGCCCGGTTTGGCCCGGATGCTGCACCAAAACCGCACCATCCTGCACAAAAACCCGCTGCCCGGCCGCCGGCAAATCAAAAACCGTGGGATGCCCCGTCTGCAAATCGAAGCGCACAAGATGCGGCGAATTACTAAAAACGCCATACCCCAGCGATCCTTCAAAGGTCAGGTCTGACAACGCATAGCCCTGAATCGGAATCGCCCGATTCGTACGCAAATTCAGCACCGAAAACCCGTCCTGATTGCTTCGATGGAACGCAATTGCACGTTCTCCGCCCGACTCATCCGCCAGCACAATCCGCTGCGGAGCCTGTCGCAAGCGAATCGCCTCTACCGTACGACCGGCCGTCGGCGCTTCGCCCGACACTGTAATACTTTCCGGCCGAATCACAGCCGTCAGTGGCGAATTCGTCGAATACGCCAGAACCCGCGTTTCCGCGCGCTCAGAACCCTGCGGCAAGGTCTTAAACACCAGCAGATCGCTCGGCGAAGCCGTAATCGGCAGATCAAAGGTCGCACTCTCACCACTGGCCACGTCGATCATCGTAAACCGTGGCTGCTGACCACCGTTCAATACCAGCAACCGCGTGCCAACTTCCGGCAAATCCAAAACCGCCATCTTCACCGGCTGCGGCCCCGCCGCAAGCTGATTGATGCTGATATCCAATTTACGTGAAGCATCTGCACGCAAACTTGGCTGCACCACAATCTGCGTAATATCCTGCCCGCGATCTGTCAGCACATACAAACTGATCGTATCGGGCGCCGATGGATTCACCGACGTATCAAAAACCACCTGCCTTGGATTACGCACCTCATCGGCCTGACTGATCGTCAACGGAACGCTGCGCAATCGATCCAATTCATTGTCTGCCAACAAATCGATCAATGTGATTTCACTGGGCGACAACGCCGCCGCAAGCCGCTCTCGTTTACCACCCAACTCAAAACCAGGCGCAAAAACCAGATCCTGCGCACGATTAAACAGCGTCGCAAATTCGGCCGTTTCCGGCACACCGCCACGCAAATCGACAATGCCGATCTCATTGAGATTGCGCGCAACCACGCCCTGCGTATTCGCCCCCGTAAAGCTGAGCAACACAAACTCGCCTTCCGGATCGACGCTGATCCGATCATACGGACTGCCAAGCACCACACTCTCGTGCGCATCCGAATCCAGCGTGCTCCGATCGTACACACCCAGCGTTTTATCCCCTTCATTGACGACAAAAAGCATGTTCCCATCTGCCGAGCGAGCCATCACGCCCGGCTCCGAGCCGGTTTCAAGACGACGCCAGACAAGCTCCGTATTTCCATCGTCTAAGCCGGCACGCACCAGATGAACTTGCTCAAAACTGCGGTTCAAATACGCCAGCTCATCTGCTCCGGCCACCGGCGCACTGATCTGAAACGGCTGATTCCAGACATCAGAAACCTCCGGATCACATCCCGTTCCCAGCATGCCCAGCGACACCACGGCCACCGTAGCTCCCAGAGCTCCCAGCCATTTTCCTGTCTGCGTCCACATCGTATTTCTCACTGTGAATGTACTCATCGTCTTCCAGTCATCGCTTCTCAAATCCACGCAAAAACTCTAAAAATTCACTCGATCCCGGCGTTGAGCTGATAGCCCGTCACCGTTTGTCGCTCCAATGTGTCCACATCCACAAATGTCATCCGCCCCTGTGGATGCGTCTGACTGATATAGACTTTTCGCGCGGGCTCGATCACACCCAGCCCTTCCGGCAAACTCGAAAGCCGGAAACTATCCATCCGAAAACTGCGCAAATTGATCACCGCCACATCACGATGCGAGGCCTGCACTTCGTGCACAAATTCCGGCTGCTCGAACACCATAAAGACACGACCATCCTCATCTTCCGGCGCCCACAAACTCGTCGCTCCCGGCTTTTGTGCTGTCAAAACAAGCCGCGTTGCTGCCGAAGCTACATCCAGCATCGAAACGCCCCAGCTCCGCGCAATAAACTCCGGATCTGTCGGCACACTTCCCACCGGCAAAGCGCCTGCTTGTTTGGTATGAAACACCAGAAATGTGCGCCCGAATTTATCCGATAAGGCCCCGCGAATCCCCTTCTCAAACACCAGGACACGCTGGCCTTCCGCCTCTGCCAGCGCATCTAGATTCAACAGCACCGCACGCTTTTCATCGTTCACCGTCGAATACACCAGAGCCGTTTTCTGATCTGCCGACACCGTCACTGCACCCAATCCCCGCACAGCCAGTTCGATCCATTCCACACCCTCGACCGCCGGAAAATCATTACCAGGTTCACCGGCATCGCCCTCAAAAGCGGCATCGCCCGGATCGGCATCGCTGAAATCAACGTCACCCGGCTCTACATCACCAGACTCAACGTCACCCGGATCAGTATCCCCCGGATCAACATCGCTGAAATCAACATCGCCCGGATCGGCATCGCCCAGACCGACATCACTGAAATCAACATCGCCCGGATCGGCATCGCCCAGACCGACATCCTCAAGATCCGCATCCTCCCAACCGGCATCAGAATCATCATTCAGCGGCGCAACCACCGTAAACGAGGCCACCGAAGCATTCATCAACCCGTCCGGCACTCGCACCCGCATGATCTGGCCCCGACTCCGAAGAACTGCCAGCATTTCCAGCGTCTCCCCTTCAAGAAACTCGATATCCGTCGGCGTTTCCGGCAAATCCACCACATAATGCTCGCCAGCTTCGATATCCAACAACACCAGCCCGGAATGTGCCGTCGTCCGCGTCACCGCAAACTTTGCGTCCGCGCTGATGGCGATCTCCAGATCGACCGGATTCAGCTGCTGAAACTGCGTTGGCATCACAGGAATCGGCGCTGCAAAGCCATCCTCTGCAAGCGTAGAAAGCTCGACGCGACTGATCCCGTCATCCGTCAAAACCAGCAGAATTTCGCCCGCTTCATCAAAATGTACGCTGCGCACATGAAACCCGACCGCGACCTGATAAGCCTCTTCCGCACGGACTACCGTCACCGAGGACAAGTCCGCGCTCAAATTTTGGCCACGACTTTCATCATACCACACCACGCCCACCCGCCCCCGGGGATCGAGCGCAAGCGCGTTCGCATGCGGCATAACCGCCAGATTTTTCACGGCCAACGTCTGCGGATCAATCACCGTTACCGAATGACTTCCCTCATTCAACGCCATAATCCGCGCTTCTTCATCGTCCGCAAACTCGACGTCCGGCCCTCCCACCACGGTCGGCCGAAATCCCGCCAGAACCGTCTTCACCGACAAATTCCGACTGTCAATGACCGCCACTGAATTCAGTGTTTCATTGGCAACAAAAACGCGCTCCCCCACAATCGCCGGCTTAGAAAACGAAAATTCGACCTTCTCTTCCGGCACAAACGGCGGCTCCCCGCTCTGTCCAGCATCTCCCCAGTTCTCATCACCGGGTCCATAGCTGCCGTTGTTCTCCGGATCCGTCAGCGAACTTCGCTCGTCCATATCGCTTGAGCACGCCGCTCCAAACAGCACAAATCCCAGCATCAATAACATGATAAGCGCATGCCTCGACCGATGCCCAAAACGATTTACTACCCGAATATGAGTCACTCTATCGAAAATTTTCATCGGTCGATCCCCGCATTAAGTTCGTAGCCACTGACCGTGCGCTGCGCCTGCGTTTCAATGTCAAAAAAAGTAATCCGGCCCGTCGGCGCTTCCTGATGCACAAATATCTTGCCCGCCACCTGGCCTATCTGCACAGGCTTGCGCGGCAACCGCACAAAATCACTGCGAAAACTCGTCAAGTCGATCCGCACCACGCCCTGATTGTTCGCATTGCTCGACTCCAGCAGCGCATACACCACCGACGATGCCTGCGTTTTCGTCAAAACAACATCCGTCGGTTCGCCCTGCAAAACCAGCGCGCGCATATAGCCCGATGCGATATCCAGAATCGTCATGCCGTGACTATGCTGAAAAACCGTCATCGGATCTGCGCCCACACCTGCCGAACCCGCCTGCTTGCGATGCACAACAATCGCCTTCTCACTATCTGGAGAAATAGCCACGCTTCGGATCTGATTTCGCAGGCTAAAAAGCCTGGTCGATTCACTCTCCAGATCGATCACTCCCAGCAGCGGCAAACGCGTCAGCCCCGAATAAACCAGTGCATGTGCACGATCCGGCGTCACCTGCACAAGCCCCGCCTGCGCACCATCCACCTCAAGCACACGCAAGGCATGCCCAACATCCGCGCCTGCAAAAAACGCGTCAACATCCAGCAGCGCCACTTCCTCACTGTCTCGAAGTGCCGCCAGTACCGTCCGTGTGCCCGCCTGCTCGATCAGTTTCAAATCCGTAGGAATCGCCGACAGCTCAATCACGCTCAACTGCGCTGCCACTTCCTCCGTCTCAAATTGATACACCGCAATCCCTGCAAACTGACTGGTGCGAACCACCATAAAACTGCCATCGGCACTGACCGCAATCTGCTGGTTGCCCGGCGGAAACACATCATCGGCAAGATTCAGCGCAATCGGCGGCACAAAAGCATCCTGCTGCACCTCATCCAGCACAATCCGATTCACACCCTCACGCCCCAATACAAACGCCTCGCGGCCATCGGCGCTAAACTGGATGCTGGAAATCAGCCGCGTCACCGACAGTTCGAAAACACGATCCTCCTCCGCGCTCTCCCCAAGCCTGATCAGTGCCATCGTTTGCAACGATGCCACACTCGCCTCCGAGCGCAGCGGCCGCGTCGGATCGATATACGCCAGCACATGACGACCATCCGGCGCCATCGCCAGCGCATTCACCTCGCGCGGAACTTTCAACAGCCGCACTTCGCCGCGCTCCACTTCGCCGCTCATCGCGTCAACACTCGACGCATCCGCACGAATAATCGCCAGCGCCGCCGAACCCTCACACAACACGTACGCCACCGAACCAACGTCTTCCAACAATACAGCGCGAATCTCCGTCGGCTCTAACCCCACCCGAAACGGCACGATGCTCAAATCCTGCCCATCGATCATCGCCACCGTATTGCTTCCCGGCGCACTGTTCGGCACAAAGACATAACGATCCGTTGCCGCCACCTCACGCACCAAAAACTCTTCGCGCTCTTCGACAAAATCCCCGTCCGAATCATTGTTCCCCGGCGACGACGAGTTATTCGCTACATTATTGTACCCGGCATTGTTGTTGGACGGGCGAGGATCGGCTCCGGGACTACTATCATCATCACCACAGCCGGTAAGAATTGCGGCGCTCCCCGTCCCGATCAATATCACCAACAATATTTGCAAAACCTTCAGCTTTTTCATCATCTCGCCCGACATCCACAAGAGTAAGGAGCCATCTTCCTTAACGCACGCAATGAACTACTAAAGCAAAGAGCGTGCCATAGCATCCATTCCATAGGTTTTCAGGCAGTTTTCACCTTTTCTGCAATACTCCCTCACCAACTTCGGACATCTTTGTCTGTGCGCAGGGAAAACATTGGAGTACGCGCCAACCACATTCGCTACTCCACCTTGCCTTTGCCTTTCCCTTCGCGTCGGGATAAAACCCATCGCGACAGCAGATCTGCCGCGCCGCGCGCACGCAAACCCAAAACCGCAAGACCGTGAGATACCGCAGTGACCTCCCCAAAAAACCGCACCATCATGATCGACGCACGTTACCTCGACGGTCATTCCAGCGGCATCGGCCGTTACACCCAGTATCTTATCGAAGAACTCCTCAACCTCGATTCAACCCTGCAGCTACGCCTGATCACGGCCGCCAATAACCCGCGCCCGGTCGATCACCCACGCGTCACCTGCCAGGTATTTCGCGCCGAAGCGAACTCTCTTCGCACCCGTTTTGCACTCACCCGCGCCATCGACTTCACAGGCGTTGACCTGTTCCACTCCCCTTTCAACATCCTCCCGGCCAACCTGCCCGTGCCAGCTGTCTTCACCCTGCACGACATCATGTGGCTGCTCGACGTCAACTATTGTACCGACAGCCGTTGGCGAAAAATCGTCACCGGCACCTTCTATCAGCAATTCATCCCCCGCTCGGTCGCACAAGCCAGCCGCATCTTCACGGTTTCCGAATACTCCAAAACCGAAATCGAAAACTATTTCCCGGCTACAAAAGGCCGCGTCGACGTCACCTACAACGGCCTCGATCCATTTTTTCACCCGGTCAGCCCCGAAGAAGGCTGGCCAATTCTCCAGAAGTTTCAAAAACAACTTCCCCCGAACAGTCGCTTCGTCCTCGTCGTCGGCCAGGGATCTCCCTACAAAAACCACGCCGGCGCCCTGGCAGGTTTTCTCGAAGCATTCCGCAACCGCAAAGACATTTATTTCGTCCTCGTCCGTCGCCTCTCCCGCGGCCCCGCCGACCGACTCCACCGCCTCATGCAGGACCCCGACCTCAAAGGCCGCGTCATCCAACTCGAGCACATCGACGCCCACGAACTCCGCGCTCTTTACAGCCTGGCCACGGTCTTTCTCTTTCCCTCGCTCTACGAAGGATTCGGCCTGCCCGCGCTCGAAGCCATGGCCTGCGGCACCCCGGTCATCACCTCCAACATCGGTGCCCCCGCCGAAATCGGCGCACCCGCTGCCGTCCTCGTCGATCCACACGATGAACCCGCTATCGGCCGCGCCCTGACCCATCTTTTTGACGACCCGGCCCATTACGCCGAACGCCGCGAAGCCGGATTCCAGCGCGCCCGCGACTTTCAATGGCGCCATACCGCCCAGGCCGTGCTTGCCGGCTACAACAAAATTTTGAACACACCACCACGCCACCAACAAAACACAGGAGCGCGCTGATCATGGCAAGAATCTACCTCGATGCTCGCAATATCACCGCCCAGCCAGCCGGCGTCGCGCGCTACGCGCAGTCCTTGATCCCCGAACTCGTCCGTCAGGCATCGCACCACGAATTTATTGTCATCCGCCATAGCTCCAATCAGACCCCGCTCGAAATCCCCGGCCACACCACAGACCACCGTCCCCCCAACCTGCGCGAAGTATTCATCGATCTCCCGATCGACAATCTTCTTAATTTCCTACTGGGCCGCCGCGCACTCACCAAAGTCTTCGCCCAGAACGGCCCAGCCGACCTTTATCACGATCTTTTCCATATCCTTCCCTTGCGTGCTGCACACACCAACCCGGCTCCTGACAAAGCTTGTAAAATCGTCCTCACGATGCACGACTTCTTATGGCTCGATCATTCCTACCAATCCCAGGGAACTCGCCACGGCGCCGCCACCATGTATGCCTTTGCACGCGTCGCAATTCCTTACGCCCTACGCCACGCTGACCACGTAATTTCCATCTCCGAACCCACCACCCGACGCGCCGCCGACTGGATCGACCGCAGCCGCATCACCACCATCTCCCACGGCGTCGACCCGGTATTTTTCCAACCAACCGAACCGCCTACCGACATCCTCCCCGGCCTCATCGCACAACAAACGCCCTATATCGTCGCCATCGGAAACCACAAAAAATACAAAAACCTTGGCCTCCTCATCGACGCATTTGCTCAACTCCGCGCCCAGACCCAGCAAGGTCACCTCGTTCTCATCGGTGACTGCCAACCACTTGCCCCTCTCATCGCCCGACAGAATCTCGAAAATCACATCACCCTCACCGGATTCCTCAGCGATCAACAACTCCGCCAGGTTCTAGGCCACGCCCGCGCTTTCGTCTTCCCCTCCCTCATCGAAGGTTTCGGCCTCCCTATCCTCGAAGCCATGGCCATGGGCATTCCCACCGTAATTTGCGACCGCGAACCAATGCGTTCCATCGCTGGCGATGCTGCCCTTCGATTCCACCCCTACGACCCATCCGAGCTCGCCAGAATCCTCCAGAGCATTTTCCGAAACGATGCTCTCCACCTCAAACTTTCCCACGCAGCTCTCCAGCGTGCCCGCCAGTTCACCTGGCCGCTGACCGCCCAAAAAACACTCGCTGTTTATGAGCAATTACTGGCCACCTGATCCCAGGCCGTTCTTCTCAAGCGCAAAAAATCAATAAGAGCAAACCTCCACGCTCCATGCTAATCTACAACATGCGTACGACAGGCTTTACCCACATCCTATCTCCCCCCAGACGCCGATGATCGTAGAAGCAGCCGATAAACTCCGCGATAAAATTTTTTCCTTCGCCTGGCTTATCATTCCCATCAGCATCATCCTGATCGATCTCATCGTGCGCTGGAACGGCAAACTTCCGCCACTGTTCTGGTCTCAACCTGAAAGCCTCCTCCTTTCTATCGCCCTGTCCACAATTTTTTGGTGGGCCATCAGCCGCCTGATCGCAAACACACGTAAGCCCTGGCTCTGGTCCACGCTGATTGCCTTCCCTACAGCCCTGACTCTCTGCGCCGCCTGGCGATATCACGGCGTTGCCAGCAGCGATGTCAGCGTCGGCATCATTTTGTACGCCTGGGGCGAACCAGCCAACGCCTCCGGACTTGCCTTCCAGGGCTTTTCCGCCACTTTCACCCTCGCCACACTCGCACTCACCGTCCTCTGGAGTGCAAGCCTCGCACTCAGCCAAACCTCCCCCCTGAGCCTCCTCTCCCGACGCATCTGCCTCGCCATGCCCTTCGTCTGGCTACTCGCCGCACTGGCCCTTCCCCCCGGCATTCCTGCCCTTGGCACCCCCTACGTCAGCGACGTTCACGTCAGCCAGGTCCTCGGCGAAGCCACCCGACGCATCACCCAGGGTGATGTCGACACTGTACTCAACCTCGCCAATCGCCTCCCAATCCCCGCCGCAGCTCCAAAAGAACGCCCCAACATCATCGTCATCATCGGCGAAAGTGTACGCTACGACCGCATCGGAGCCCTCGGATACGAGCGCGACACAACGCCTCTCATGACCCAATTCTTCGCAGACAACCCCGACGCAATCTTTCGATTCGACCGCGCCTACACACCCTCCCCCTACTCCCCCATTGCCATGGCGTCCGCCCTTACCGGTTTGCTCCCTTCACGCCAAAAGCAGGAAATGCACGAAGCCCCGATTCTCTGGCAATACGCAAAAGCCTACGACGCCCACGGATTCCTGATTACTCCTCAGGACTGGAACATCGCCGGGCTGTCCGACTTTTTCCTCATCAACGGCCCACCCGATACCACCATCACCGCCCGAGAACTCAACGCCCCCGCCATCAACGACACCGGCGTCCACGACCTTCTGGCCGCCGAACAACTCCGCACATTACTCCGCGATGACCTCTCCAAAGACGAACTCTTCCTGGGCGTCATCAAACTGAACGCCACACACTTCCCCTTTCTGACCGCCGAAAACCTGCCCTGGAATATCGATAACATCCGCGATCGCTACGACGGCGCTATCCGCCTTACCGACGAAGTTTTTGGCATCCTCATCGAAACCCTCCAAGAAACCAACCGACTCGACAACACCATCATCATTTATACCGCTGATCACAGCGAATTTTTCTACAATCTGGGCAACATTGATCTGAAAGAAGACAACAAAATCGCAGACCTCTGGCGCGACGGCTTACGCGCACAATCCTGCCACCCTGCCGTCGCACGCGTCCCCATGTGGCTCTACGTCCCCAAACCCTGGCAATCTCGGCTCGACATCGACGCAACGGCTTTGCGCGACAGCCAGTACCATGCAGTCTCCAATATCGATATTGTCCCCACTGTCCTCGACGCCCTCTCCTTGGAAGAATTTGCTCAACAGGCCGACTTCCCCTCACTTGATGGCCGCAGCCTGCTCCGTCCGATCCCACCTGACCGTGCCGCCAGTTGCTTCACCTCTGCACGCTGGGTACGTTGGATGCCCATCGGCATCGCCCTCTTCGGTCCCGATTACGCTGTCTATTCCCGCGAAGATTTTCCAGAAATGCTCACCTTTGATCTCAGTGATCCCCAGGTCTTCAATGAATCCATCGCGGGAATTCCACCTACTCACCAATCGCTAAATTGGGCGCAAAAGGCCGTCACCGAGAACCCCGACGCAAGGTACTTTTTCGAAGCGCTCGGCCAGTACCAACACTCTCTCTGGCCTATTCCCCAAGGCCAGTAAACACCCACGCCAATTAATTTGGGCTGCTCGATTGCAGGCATAGAAGACAAGCGCAAACGGCTTTCTCATACCAGCCAGCAGGAATAATTTTTCTCAAAGGCATGAAATTTTCAAGGCATGGAGCTATTCATGCAAAAATCTGCCGGACCGCCCAGAACGCCTCAATTTCAGTAATTTTCACAAAAATTTCTGAAATTTTGCCAGAAACTGCACACAATGCTGCCCCGTCACTGCAAAATTTTTTCTTCTTTTTTTGCCGCCTGCTCATGCGCCTCCCCGCGCCGTCTGACCACTGCTACTTCTACTTCTACTGCTATGTTTGCAGCCTCACCCTGCCCTGCAGAGTTTTCCGTCCTGGCCATGCAGTGCAGATATATCCATACACACACGCCAGCTAAAAAACTCTGCAGAGCAGGACGAGTCTGCCCCGGGTTTT
>JBEBUW010000031.1:0-40733 GCA_040393065.1 Lujinxingia vulgaris
CCTTGGTAAGGAAGAGGTCACCGGTTCAAATCCGGTCGAGGGCTCTACCTTTCATTGCCGCGCAAAACGTCCTGAAATACAACCTGTAAACAGGGGGTTGATCATGCGGCGTGCAGGGAAGAGAAAAAATAGAACAGAAATCCAGCACGCCCACAAAGCGTGTGGGTTGCGCGGGTGTGATGCCAGAAATGGATTACGCTACCCATTTAATAACAGAAAGAATTAAAAAATAAGCTTGGCCAAACCGGCCAGAGGAGTTGAGAAATGGCGAAGGCGAAATTCGAACGAACCAAACCCCACGTGAACATTGGAACCATTGGTCACGTTGACCACGGCAAAACCACCTTGACCGCAGCGATCACGCGCGTTCTTTCGGACAAGGGTTTCAGCAAGGCCATGGACTACGACAAGATCGACAAGGCTCCGGAAGAGCGCGAGCGCGGAATCACGATTTCCACCTCGCACGTTGAGTACGAGACGGAAAACCGTCACTACGCTCACGTTGACTGCCCGGGTCACGCCGACTACGTCAAGAACATGATCACCGGTGCTGCTCAGATGGACGGCGCGATTCTGGTTGTTTCGGCTGCTGACGGCCCGATGCCCCAGACCCGCGAGCACATCCTTCTCGCTCGCCAGGTTGGTGTTCCCTCCATCGTTGTGTTCCTTAACAAAGCCGACATGGTTGATGACGAGGAATTGCTTGAGCTGGTTGAGATGGAAGTTCGCGAACTTCTTTCCAGCTACGAGTACGACGGCGACGAAATTCCTGTCGTCATCGGTTCGGCTCTGCTTGCTCTGGAAGGCAAAAGCGGCAAGTACGCTGACGAAGCAATCCTGAAGCTGATGGAAGCTGTCGACTCCTACATTCCGATGCCGGAGCGTCAGACGGACAAGCCCTTCCTGATGCCGGTTGAGGACGTATTCTCGATTTCCGGTCGCGGAACGGTTGTTACCGGTCGTATCGAGCGCGGTGTGATTAAGGTCGGCGAAGAAATCGAAATCGTCGGTCTGGCTCCCAAGAGCGAGAAGTCGGTTGTTACCGGTGTTGAGATGTTCCGTAAGCTTCTTGACCAGGGTGAAGCTGGCGACAACGTAGGTTGCTTGCTCCGCGGTATCAAGAAAGAGGACATTCAGCGCGGTCAGGTTCTGGCGAAGCCCGGTTCGGTTCGTCCGCACACCAAGTTCGCAGCTGAAGTTTACATCCTGACCAAAGAAGAAGGTGGACGTCACACCCCGTTCTTCGCAGGATATCGTCCCCAGTTCTACTTCCGTACGACCGACGTTACCGGCGCGGTTATCCTGGAAGAAGGCGTGGAAATGGTTATGCCTGGCGACCGCATCACGATCACCGCTGAGTTGATCATCCCGATCGCTATGGAAGAAGGTCTTCGCTTCGCTATCCGCGAAGGCGGCCGCACCGTAGGTGCAGGCGTTGTCACCAAGATTTTTGAAGACGCCGCTCCCGCGAAGAAATAATCTTGTTCTTTCGTAAGTAGTATAGTGGAGAAGTGGGCACATCGAGTGCCCACTTTTCTGCCCTACTTACAAAAGACTGATTAAAGACCAGTAGCTCAGTTGGTAGAGCATCGGATTCCAAATCCGGCGGTCGGGGGTTCGAGTCCCTCCTGGTCTGTTTCCGATCTGTTCGGAAGGTGTCAAATTTAAAGTACGGCTTACTCATGAATCGTTGTCGCGGTTTATGAAAGCATGTCAAAACGAGCCCAAGTTCATCGCTGTTTCATGAGCAGGCTCGTTTCCTCATTACGTCGAGTTGGAACGAATGGACGTATCACGCTTTGTAACTCTGACCTATCTTGGTATCGCCATCACAGCGTTTGTGATCTTTGATAAAATGCTGAAATGGATCTGGAGTGCGTCTTCTTTTCTTTCAGAAATTCAGATCATTGGCAGCTTGATCACACTGACGACTTTTCTTGCGATTCTCGCAGCCGGCGCACTTACTTTCTGGATGTACCGTAAGAAAGAATATTACGCGTATATCAGCGAAGTAATCATTGAGCTGAAAAAGGTCACGTGGCCTGCATTTCCAGAGACTCGTCGCTCGACGCTCATTGTTATCGTTTTCTCGATCATGCTCAGCTTGTTTTTGTGGGGTTCTGATCAGATTTGGAAAACGGTGACTGATTTTATTCTTACTTCAGGGGCGTGAGGGTTTCAACGATATGGATCAAGCAACCGCAAAACATTGGTATATCGTCCAGACCTATTCTGGATTCGAAAACAAAGCCAAAGAAGCGCTCGAAGATCGTATTCGTCGTGCTGGAATCGAGCATGATTTCGAAGAAATCTACATTCCAACCGAAACAATTGTAGAGAATAAGAACGGTAAACGCCGCGAACGGACGCGGAAGTTTTATAACGGCTATATTTTCGTCAAAATGAATCTGAACGATCAGTCCTGGCACGTCGTCAATGACACGCCGAAAGTCGTCGGATTTCTGGGTGGCAATACGCGTAATCCCAGCCCGGTTCCTGAGCACGAAGTTAAGAAGATCTCCACGCTCATTGAAGAAGGAAATCTTAAAGCCGCTTCGACGCAGAAGTTCGAGAAAGGCGACAAAGTTCGTGTTGCCGAAGGAAACTTCAAGGACTTCACCGGTGTTGTCGAAGAAGTCAACGAAGAGAAAGAGAAACTGCGCGTGTTCGTGGAGATTTTTGGTCGTCCGACCCTGGTCGATCTGGACTTCACCGCAGTTACACCAGTTCAGGAAGAGTAATTCCGACGGCTACTCCGGGAAAAAGCCTGGGAGACAAAAATATTCAAAATAAAACGGCGAATCAGTTGATTCGCCGTTTTTTATGTTGTAAGCAATGCCGCCCGCTTCGGTTGGGTAAAGTTTACGGCAGGAGTTCTGCGTAAATCATTGGTCGATGACGCAGAACGTCAAACTGCGCACCGTTTGTCTCCACGCTGATGGGGACAAACGATTTGAGAGAGGAAATCAGCATGGCAAAGAAAGTAGTAGGACAAATCAAGTTGCAGGTTCCTGCTGGAAAGGCGAATCCATCGCCTCCGGTCGGTCCGGCCCTTGGTCAGCACGGCGTCAACATCATGGAGTTCTGTAAAGCGTTCAACGCTCGCACCGCAGATCAGGCTGGAGTGATTATTCCGGTTGTGATCACGGTTTATGCCGATCGTTCGTTCGACTTCATTACGAAAACTCCTCCGGCTTCGGTTTTGATCAAAAAAGAGCTCGGACTTACCTCAGGTAGCGCCATTCCCAACCGTAATAAGGTTGGTAAGTTGACGCAGGCTCAGGTTGAGAAAATTGCCCAGATCAAATTGCCTGATCTGAGCACCGATGATCTTGACGCTGCGGTTCGCACCGTCGCTGGCACCTGTCGTTCGATGGGCGTTGATGTTGAAGGAGTGAACTAATGGCTAAGCACGGAAAAAAGTTTGCAGCAGCAGCAGCAAAAGTTGAGCATCTCAAGCGCTATGAGCTGGAAGAAGCAATTCAGCTTGTCAAAGAGATGAGCTTTGCGAAATTCGACGAATCCGTTGACATTGCGCTCAACCTCAACGTCAATCCTCGCCATGCAGATCAGATGATCCGCGGTTCCGTTGCGCTGCCGCACGGAACTGGTAAGGAAACTCGCGTACTCGTTTTTGCGAAAGGCGAGAAAGCTACGGAAGCTGAGGGCGCCGGCGCGGATTATGTGGGTGCTGAAGAGCTGATCGAGAAAATCAGCGGCGGCTGGACGGACTGGGATGTTACGGTCGCTACACCTGATATGATGGGTGTTGTAGGTCGCATCGGTCGTCTGCTCGGACCTCGCGGTTTGATGCCCAACCCGAAGGCCGGTACGGTTACGTTTGATGTTGCGAAAATCGTTGCCGAGCTTAAAGCCGGTCGTACGGAGTTCCGCGTCGACAAGGCCGGTATCATCCACATCGGTGTGGGTCGTGTTAGCTTCCCGCCCGAGAAACTCATCGACAATATCAACGCCGTGGCCGAGTCGCTTGTGCGTCTGAAGCCCGCAAGTGCGAAGTCGCCGTACTTCAAGAAGATCGCCGTTAGCTCGACCATGGGCCCGGGCGTTCGTCTGGATACCGCGTTTGCACGCGATATGATCTAAGTGAATTGAATTTGTGTGTGACTGTGCTTGACACACACAAATGATCTTCGCTATAGGATGCAGCACGCAGGCGGCGGTAAAAAATCGCCGCCTGCAAAATATCGTTTTTACGATCGATACGTCGAAGAAGTTGGGAAAGTGTCCAGGCACTTTTTAATCATCCAACGGAGACGGTTCCCATAGCATCACTTTTCAAAATACGGCAATCGGGCTGTTTTTTGAGATATTTTGGAACCCTCCACGTCTTCGGCGTTGAGGGTTTTTTAATGAACGGCGGCTGGTGTTTCTGGAAGATGTTCAGAATTTTCAGCGGCTATTACCAAAGGAGACACCGTGAATCGCACGGAGAAAGAACAAGCCATTGAGGAGATCCGCGCAGATCTCGCTCAGGCGAAGTCGGTGATCCTGGCCAGCCACATGGGAATCGACGTCAATACCGTGAATCTTCTGCGTAAGCAGTTTCGCGAAAACGGCGTCAAATATCGCGTGGTCAAGAATACTCTGGCCAAGATCGCTATTGAGGGCACGGACATGGAGGTTATCTCCGATATGTTCGTCGGTGCCACAGCAATTGCGTACAGCTTTGACGATGCAGTCAGCCCCGCCAAAGTTGTGAAAGAGTTTGCCAAGGGCCGCGATAAGTTCGTGGTTCGTGGTGGTTATCTCAGCGGTAGCCGTCTTGCATCGGAAGATGTAATTCGTCTGGCTGAAATGCCGAGCCGCGATGAGCTCCGTTCCCAGGTTCTGGGTCTTATGCAGGCTGTGCCGTCGAAGTTCCTTCGTCAGCTCAACGCTGCACCGGGCCAGTTCCTCAACGTACTCACCGCACGCAAGCAGGAACTCGAGAAATCCGCGTAATCGGTTTCTTTCATACTTTTATCGATGTTCTGTTCGACAGAACAACCATTTTATCCCGGTCAAAGTGATCGGGTCTTAAGGAGAAATATCATGGCAGATGTAACCCGCGAACAAGTTGTCGACTACCTCAGCAGCCTCACCATCATCGACCTCGCCAGCCTCGTAACCGAGCTGGAAGAGAAATGGGGCGTTAGCGCAGCTTCTGCTGCTCCCGTTATGATGGCTGGCCCGGCCGCTGGTGGCGGTGCAGAAGCTGCTGAAGAGAAAACCGACTTCACGGTTGTTCTCACCGGCTTCGGCGACAACAAAATTCAGGTCATCAAGGCTGTTCGCGAGATCACCGGTCTTGGCCTCAAAGACGCCAAAGACATGGTCGAAGGCGCACCGGCTAACCTCAAAGAAGATGTGCCCAAAGCTGAAGCTGAGAAAATGAAAGCAGCTATCGAAGCAGCTGGCGGTACCGCAGAACTTAAGTAATTTTGCCTGGTCCGGCCTTTGGGTCGGATCGCGTAAAACGCTTAGAAAAACGGCCTCTCATTTGTGAGAGGCCGTTTTTTTGTGACAGCAGAATTGTTGCGGATCAACGATTTCCGTCTTTTAGCATATTGCGGGCGAGTGCAAAGCTCTGGGCCATGATAGTCATCTGGGGGTTGGCGCCGAGCGCGCTGGGGAAAAGACTGGAGTCGGTGATGTACAGGCCTTCGACATCATGGCAGCGGCCGTCGCGGGCACGCACCACGCTGTTTTTGGGATCGGCACCGATCCGGCATGTTCCCATGGGGTGGCTTGCGTACATGTTCATGTCGGCCGGATCTTCGGTTTTCATGATGTGGTCGCGGGACTCATTTTTGCTTTGAAAGAATCGGGAGCCGCGCAAAATCGGCAGAACGCCGCGGGCGCCGGCTGCGAAAAACATATCGGAAATGGTTAACAGACCTTTCGATAATTTTTGGCGATCGCTGTAGCCGATGTGATACGTGATTTTGGGGCGTCCTTCGCTGGTGCGCACGATTTTTCCGCTGGAATGATCGCGGATAAGCAGTCCACAGGCGGCGACGTGGCGGAAGTCGCGGAGTGCTTCGGTGAGATCGAAGATGCCGAGCGCAGTGGCCTGGGTCAAGAAGGCTTCAGGCGGGACGGAAAAGGTTTCGAGCAGGATTTCAGGATCTTCGGGATGGCGTGCGAAGTAGCCCTGTGTTGCGCCCGACCACAGGCGGATATCGTGTTCAAATTTTGCTGCAACCGCGGCCGTGGGATGGACGTGCAGGTTTTTGCCGACCATGCCGCTGGAGTTGGCTAAATTCTGGGCCTGCAAGAGAAGAGGTGTGTTGACGGCGCCGGCAGCGAGTATGACGCGATCGGCGTGGACGGTGATGTTGGCGATGACTTCGCCGGTTTCGTCATCGCGGGTGCAGGCGCGCACGCCGACGGCGCGGTTGCTTTTGAGCAGGATTTCTTCGACGCGACTGTCGGCATACAGCGAACCGCCGGCTCGAAGGATGCGAGGCAGCCATACGATGTCTGCAGTGGCTTTGCCGCCGGTCGGGCACCCAGTCTGGCAGGTGCCGCATCCTACACAACCCGGGGCGTTGCGAGGCATGTAGTCGGCAGAAATGCCGAGTTTTGCAAAGCCGCGCCGGGCAACAAATGAGTTTTCGCCGGCGATTGCAACGGAGGTCGGGGCTACGCCCAGATCTTTTTCGACTTCTTCGTAGAGTGCATTTCTGTTTTCAGGTGCGAAATGCTCGAGACCCCAGTCTTTGACCCATTCGTCGAGCACTCTGTCAGGGCCACGAAAACAAATCGCCGAGTTGACCAGAGTCCCGCCGCCCACACCTCGCCCGCTGGTAAGAGGGATGAACGCGTTGCCGGTCATGAAACGTGTGCCGCGGTCCTGGAAAAGGTGTTTGGTCGCGAAAGACTGGCGGCGTTTGAAAGATCCGAGCGGCCAGAAGCGCCCATCTTCCAGAATGACGACTTTGAGGCCGGCTTCGGCCAGCACCAGGGCCGTGACCATGCCACCGGGGCCGGAGCCCACAACAACGGCGTCGGCCGTAAGTGACAGGGTCTGTGCTTTGCCGCGTTTGGCGAGTGATTGGGCAGTGTGCAACGTCTGTCCGACGTAATCTGCCGCGGAATAATCGAGAACGTTGCTCATCAGTCCATTCCTCCACAGGAAAATTCGATACCCGCCGCCCGAAGAGCCTGGTTGTTTTCGCAATATCCGGAGGCGATGAGAAACTTTAGAGTTTGAAAGGCGCTGCGCCGTGCTGCAATTGCGGAAGTATCCCATGCAGCCAGAATAGCCAGGCGATCGGCACGGTCGCGAAGGTGAAATCTTCGGAATTTCCCGCCCGACGCTACAGAAATTTCGTCCAGGGCATGGAGTAAAAGGCGAAGTAAATTGGCGGATTGCGTGTCGACCGTGTCCAGGTAATCGTCAAAAAACTCGACGACGCCAGAAGTCGCGCCGTTGGGCATGCCCTGCGAATCACCGGGAAAAATAGCGTCGGCAATCGAAGCCACGATGCGCGCTTCTTGCTCACTGAGCATTTTGTAAGCAGCCGACGGGGTTTGATCCCACCAGACCGCGCCTACTCGGTAGCCAATCGAGCCGATCGCTGCGCCTACTGCACTGAGTCCCGATAGCTTTATGAATGTGCGTCGTCTCATCATCTGGCGGTACGCTCCGTGGGGCAAGTGAGCTGCTCACAAGGGTTACAATATGGAAACCGACTGGTCAGTTTGTTTTATGCCAGCAACAATCGTTTTGGCAATCCTTTTTTGGTTGCGCCCTGAGCGAAGGCACGGTTCTAAAACACAACAACAATCGGTTCATTCCCTGCAATATCATATAGATAGCGTGAAAACCGATTGTGTGGTTGAGCAAAAGTGCTGAGAATAAATTTAAAAAAACAGGTTGTGGTAGGCCCAGGCGTAGCCAATTCCCATCAGGGCGCGGCCGAGCATCACGTAGCGGGTTTGCAGTCCAAGTTCGAACAATAGGGCGCAGCTCAGGCCGATCAAGCCAAAATCAAGCAGATAGGTGCTGGCGGCATCGGCAAATCCTGTGGAAATCGCAAAGGGCAGCCAGAGCGCGATGTTCAGGATGGTCACCAGGAAAACGCGCGAGGCCGGTGTGGCATCCTGCAGCAGGCGATGTTGCACCAGTCCTTGCCAGAAAATCGTCTCCAGCGCCTGCGTCGTGCCGTACAATCCCATGGCGAAAAGCACGGAGGATTGCCAGTGTACCGGGCGGCCCAGAAACGGCAGCTGAAAGTGCAGTTGCACGAGAATCGTGATGACGCCAAGCGGCAAAAGGACTGCCGCCGCGGTGCGCAGCGTGGACGAAATACGCGCGCGCTCAAAATGCCCTTGCAGCGAGGTATCGGTCATGAGCGCGGCCGCGGCCAGCATCAACGGTGCCCAGATACTCAGACCGATCCAGGCGCGGTTCTGGCCGGCAGCCAGCAGCAGATGCGGGAATTGCAAAAAAGAGTGCGGAACTGCCGCGATCAGAAATGCCACGCACGCGACCATACGCAGTGTTTTGGGGGACATTTCCGCTGCGGAATTCCGGTGGTTTTGAAGCTGGGTCGTCATTGGGTTTCTCAACATCGTGGAGGGAGCTTTACCCTGCGCAATCGGATTGCATGTTTAGTACGTCAAGCATTCATCGCCAGCCATTTTACTCATAGCATTATGAGGAATGACCATGATATCGCCTCAACATTTGATCAATACAGGACTCTGCGGACTTTTTTGTGTGACGCTGTTTAGTTTGTCTTCCATCAAACCGCAGCAGGCAGCCCCGGTGGCTTTGAAGCAGACTACGCCTATCGAGCGAGACTATACGCGAGTGATTCAGGCTGGCAAAGATCGTCCGGAGTATTCTTCATCGCGTGTGTTTGAGGGGGCTTGTCTACGCGCCACGCCACGGGTTGTGCAAACGCGTACGCTTGCCGAGAGAAATCAGCATGCACGTGAACAGCGCGCGCAGTTCGAACAGCTTTTTACGAAACCACGAAACCATAGCGGAGCTTCCCCGGACTTTTCTGTTTCCGTCTCTGAACCCGCAGAGCTGGCCGACGATCCGGCGGCAATTCTGCACCGGGCGCGCAATGCGGTGCATCGAAGCATCGAATCAGGCGCTCAGCTTAGCGGACAACGACGTTAATCCTCCACCGGTGCCGCAGCCAAAACACATTGCTGCACCAAACGCCCCGTGTTGAAGCAGCGGCGACCTGTTTCCGGCGGAATGGCGGTGCCCGGACACACGGCAGGATCGGCAAGCGTATCGGAACGATCTGACGCGCGCTGCAGCAGCCTTGCCCGCGTATTCAGTGCTACAAACAGCCCAAAGTCTTCAATCAGCGCCGCCAGCGAGCGCGCCCGCTCGAGGAGCTGGCACGCGAACTTGAAATCACCGCGCGCACAGCAGATATCGATCCGGAAAAACGCCGAGAGCAGGCCCGAAAGATGCGTGTCTTCGTCGACGGCCACCGCATCGAGCAGTGTATGGAAGGCTTTGCCCTGCGCATCAAAATCATGGCTGAGCAGGTGCAGATAAATGGTATGCGCGCGCGCTGCGTACAATCCGTCGATATAGTCTGCGCGCTGCGCATACTGACCGGCCTCATAAAGTTTTTCATACGCGCGCACGTCGTCTCCGCCATCAAATGCCAGATACGCTTTGCGGATCAGGCAGTTGTAGGCGATTCGCGTATGAAGCGCCTGGTGCGCTTGCTCAAAAATGGCCGTAAAACAATCTTTTGCTTTTTGCTCGTTGCCGACAGCCATGCACAGATCTGCATACACCCATTGCAGACGTAATTGCGACGTTACGTTATCCAGCGGCGGCACCTGCCCCAGCGCGTCCGCCGTATAACTCTGGGCGGCCTGGAGTTCTCCCGTCGCAGCAAGGCAAGCAATGATGCCCAGCTGCGCATCGGTGCGGAGCTCCTCCGGCACAGCCTGCCGGGGCAGTTCAAGAACGCGCTGAAATTCTTTGCGCGCAAAGTCGTATTGACCCTGCGCAAGGCCGCAATAGCCCAGATATTTCAGGCATCCAGCCAGTTCCGCAGTCTGATTTTGATGTCCTGCCTGCGCCGAACTCTGCGTCAACTCCAGCATGGCCGCCGCTCGCTGCAAAAACTCCCGGGCCTCATCAAACCTTGCCTGCTGCACCAGCGAGATGCCCAGATAATACTCAAGGCGCGCCAGCGTGGAGGGGGCCAGCAGACCGGGCGTCGTAAATTCGGGCGTGTTGAGCTGTTTTGCGTGGGCAAGTCCCTGCAACAAAATGCCTTCGGCGCGCCGCGGCATTTTGAGAAGCGTCGCGCAGTAGCCCATCTCCGCGATGCTCTCGATGTAATGGCGCGCCGGCCCGGTGGTCCGATACACCTCGCAGGCTTTCTCAAACCAGTTCATCGCATCTTGATGCTTCCCTTCTTGCATGGCGGTCTGCGCCTGGAAACGCAGGCGCATCGGATCTGCACTGATCTCAAGGGACGGTAGGCGAACCGTGGCGAGGTCTTTGAACGACGCTTCGGGCGGCGTGTCGGTGTACGGGAAAAACGCCGGCATTTCCAGTTCGCGGAGCATGGCCGATGCATCCGGCAGGCGCATGGCCGGATCTTTCTGGGTGCAGGCGTTGATCAGTCCGGCAAAGGGCGTGGCGTTCCAGGGCGCCGGTAACTCGAGGGCCGGTTCATTGATCTGGCGCAGCATCACGGTCATCGCATCGTCGCTGTCGCCGTAGGCCGCGCGCCCGGTGATCATTTCAAAAGCGATATGTCCCAGCGCGTACACATCGACAGCCGGCGTAATGGGCTCGGCCATGGCCTGCTCCGGCGCCATATAAAGCGGCGTTCCAAACACCGTGCCGTCGATCGTCAGCGGCGCCAGCGTACGCGGACCGGCCTTGGAAAAATCCGAAACCGTTTTGGAAACGCCGAAATCGAGCACCTTGATCATTTCCCCCCGAGGTGTTTTTGCCAGAAAAATATTCTCCGGTTTGAGATCGCGATGCACCAGCCCGATCCGATGCGCTTCGGCCAGGCTGCGACAGGTCTGAGCCAGCACCTTCCACACACGCTTCAGATCGACGGGATCTCCGTTTTGCACCAGGGCGCTCAAATCCGTGCCGACCAGGTACTCCATCGCAATATAAAACATTCCGTCTTCGCTCTGACCATAATCGTACAGCTTGATGGTATTGGGATGCGAAAGACGACTCGCGTACAGCGCTTCGCGCCGGAACCGCTCGACAATCGATTCATCCGCCGACGCCTGCGGCTTGAGAATTTTCAGAGCGACCTTGCGATTGATCTCCTCGTGATAGGCCAGGTAGACGACAGAAAATCCTCCCGATCCGATGGCTTTGACGATACGAAATCGGCCCGCAACAATTTCGCCTGGTTCCAGATTCGGCATATTGGATGTCATGTCGTTGCAAAGGGGGGTAGTTTCAACATGTGAAAATATCTCCGGAAGAGGCATTCTGAGTTCCAGCAGCCCAACATTGGCCGGTTGCCAGCCTGATAGTAGTATTTCTACCAATAAAGCCCATCTATTGCGATCCCCAAGCACGCAAAGTTAGAAACTTGCCGTGTGGACCCAAAACACCGCGTTTTCCGAACCCCCCCGCCACTTTTGACCATTGACCGCAGCCTACCCTCAAGGAATGCTCGCCAGGGCGTCGTGGGTATATTATACGCGCTGGTGCTGCGGCGCGCACAAATTGGCGCCGTGCGTACCAGGAAACTGTGATTGGCAACGTTGCAGAGTACATAGAGTAAAACGATGAACAAACCGATTTCTGTGGGCCCGGTCACCCTTGATCCTCCCATTGTTCTGGCACCGATGGAAGGCGTGACGGATCGTGCGTTTCGGACTCTGGTTCGGAGTCTGGGAGGCTGCGGGCTGGCCGTTACCGAATTTGTGAGCTCGGAGGGGCTGACACGCGAAGTCGAGGCTTCCTGGCGCATGGCGGAGGTCGACCCGACGGAACATCCGGTTTCCATCCAGATTTACGGGCGCGATCCGAAGCGCATGGCGCAGGCTGCGGCGTATTGCGAAGAAATCGGCGCGGACATCATTGATATCAATCTCGGATGCCCGTCCAAAACCGTGACCACGGGTTGCGCGGGCTCGGCGTTGATGCGTGAGCCGGAGTTGTCCGAGGAAATCTTTGCCGCCGTGTACGAGGCGATTCGGATTCCGCTGACCGTCAAGATGCGGCTTGGCTGGAATCACGAGCAGCTCAACGCGCCGGATATTGCACAGCGCGCCGTCCGGCAGGGCGCGCAGATGATTACGGTGCACGGGCGCACCAAATCCGATGGCTATAAGGGCAGCGCGCGCTGGGACATGGTGGGCGAGGTGAAGCAGGCCGTGGATGTTCCCGTGCTGGTCAATGGCGATATTATTGGCCCGGAGCAGGCGCGCCGCGCGCTGGAGCTGTCCGGCGCGGACGGCGTCATGATCGGCCGTGGCGTCATGACAGATCCGTGGACGCTGGCCAGAATTGCCTGTGATTTTCGCGGCGAAACGTTTGAGGAACCAGATCTGGAAGCGCGCCGCCGTGCTCTGCATGGGTATCTCGATCGTGTCGAAGCGGACGGGATTTTCGATCGCAAAACCCTGATGCGCGTCAAACAGGTAATTGGCTACTTCAGCAAGGGGCTGCACCAGGCCGCGCGCCTGCGCCGGACGGTGAACGTGGCGACGCATTTTCTCGAAGTCCGCGCGCTGGTCGACGAGTTTTTTGCGTTTCACCAGGCACGCGAACTCGATTTTGAGAAGGCGATGTAAGCAAGTTTCTGGCTCGAGCTGCTGATTTTGAAAAACGTCCCACCAAAAATGCAGCTCGAGCGGCCCCCCTGGCCAATCAACTATCTCAAAAACGGCGCGAGCTGCCCTTCGAGCAAGTCAACTTGCTTTGTAAGCGGCTCGAGCTGCCAGTTTTTGAAAAACGGGGGACAAAAAATCCGGTTCGAGCTGCCATTTTTAAAAAACGGCCCACAAAAATCCGGCTCGAGCTGCCAGTTTTTGAAAAATGGGGGACAAAAAATCCGGCTCGAGCTGCCAGTTTTTGAAAAATGGGGGACAAAAAATCCGGCTCGAGCTTCAAAGCCGCTAGTTGACTCATTTTTGGGGTAGCTCGAGCCGTTCTTTGCGAAAGTGATTGTGCGCAAAGGGCAGCTCGCGCCGTTCTTTGCAAAAATGATTGCGCGCCAGGAGCAGCTCGCGCCGCTCTTTGCAAAAATGATTGCGCGCAAAGAGCAGCTCGAGCTGCCTCACGCCTTTTCTATGGTTCTATGTTGTTCGTAGGCTCGCTCTACTCGCGGCGGAAAAAGCGCATGAAGGGGGTCAGGCGAAGTTTTCGCCCCTTGCCGCTGCCGACGATATGCCAGGTGAGCGCCCACCAGAACAACATCGAGGCGGACAGCGCGGCCAAAATCCCCAGGATCAGCATCAGCGACACGCCAAAAATCGTGACGTCGTGCGGGCGCAGCAGCAAGGCCGCCGTCACGGCCAGCCCGGAGGCGATCACGCCCAGGAACAGGCGCGTGCCAAGGGTGTTGAGCTGGTTGCCGACTTGTTCGAGTGCTTCGTTCTGGATGGTGATCGTGAGATTGCCACTCTCCAGATCCATCAACACCTGGTCGAGTTGTTGGGGAACCTGGGTGACAAAACCGGAAAAGCCCATGGCGGTATTCACGGCGCTCTGC
Source organism: Lujinxingia vulgaris (assembly GCA_040393065.1). Taxonomy (GTDB): domain Bacteria; phylum Myxococcota_A; class Bradymonadia; order Bradymonadales; family Bradymonadaceae; genus JACCWM01. The sequence goes on from JBEBUW010000031.1 coordinate 13,698, forward strand.
ATGACTTTTTTGGCCGAAAAACGCCGCATCGCAAGCTCGCGCGCGTAGGGCATGCCGATGGCCATGATGTCCAGATCGGGTTGCAGCGAGCGCATGATGCCTTCGATCGTCATCGCGGACTTGGTCAGCACAGCATAATTGGGATTCAGGCGGATGCGATGCAGTTGCGCCGCATCCATCACTTCCTGCACAAAGCGGCTCACATTGATATCGTGCAGACTGGCCAGCAAAAACGTGTCGCGGATGCGTTCGACATCGGCCCGGAACGCGCGCAGATTCACGCGCCCGACCGGGTGCCCCATGCGTAAAATCGTGCGAGCAATCGCATCGACGTCGCCCGCGATCACGTTCAGAACCAGACTTATCAATTCGTCTTGCTGCGCGGTCGAAAGACGCCCCACCAGCCCGAAATCGATAAAAACCAGTTCGCCGTTTTTGCGAACCAGGATGTTGCCCGGGTGCGGATCTCCGTGGAAAAAGCCGTCGTACAAAACCATCTTGACCATGGCGTCGAGCAGGGTTTTCAAGGTTTTTTCGGCTTCTTCCGAACCGCCTTCGATCTGGCTGAGCTTGCGCGCATCAACAAACTCCATGGTCAAAATTTCTGGACTCGAAAGCTCGTTGTACACGATCGGCACGCTGACGGATTCGACTTCTGCGAAATTTCGACCAAACTCGGCGATGTTTTTCGCCTCGCTGCGAAAATCCAGCTCCGATAAAATCGCGCCCTCAAACTCACGGATGATCGCGGTCGGCGTGTACAGCTCAAATTCCTGGACGGTCGCTTCCAGAAATTTGGCCAGATAATAAAGCAGATCGAGGTCGCTGCGGATCTGGTCGCGAATGCCCAGCCGCTGCACTTTGACCACGACATCCTGGCCCTCCAGCGTGGTCGCCCGGTGCACCTGACCGATGCTGGCGGCGGCCAGGGGCTTTTCTTCAAACACCGAAAAGCACTCCGCCAGGCTTTTGCCGAGCCCGGCTTCGATCTGTGCCTCCACGTCCTCGAAAGGCATCGGATTGACGCGATCTTGCAGCAGTTTCAATTCTTCGATGAATTCCGACGGGATGATGTCGGGCCGCGTCGAGAGAATTTGCCCGAGCTTGACGAAGGTCGGGCCGAGATCTTCCAGCACGCGCCGAAAACGCACGGCGGTTTCGCTGCGATCTTCGCCGAAAAGCTCATTGTCGCCTTCAAATGACTCCGCGTCCTCGCGTTCTGCCACAAAACGCCCCAGCCCGGCGCGCGTCGCCACGGCCGAAAAGCCATGGCGCGTCAAAACGCTGGCAATGCCGCGCAGCCGCCGAATATCCTGAACCGCCGCTTTTACCGGAGAAGCCATCACTAAATCCTGCTTGCCACAAACTGTTTTTCTTCGTTTCATCCAAGACGTGCGCCGCCGACCTTGTAACAGAGGTTTGCGCACACGTCATTTATTTGGGCGCGCGCCGGTTGTTTCCCGGCGAGTCTAGAAAATACGTGGAAACCCGAGCAGCACGATGACGGCGATCAAAAAATAGCCAAGGCGCGCGTAGACCAGGCGTTTTTGCAGCGCGTTCATCCGCATGACCAGCTCCGCATCCTGTTCCGAGGTTTGTTTTTGAGCGAAACCCGGCGGCAGCGTGTGGCGCGGCAGCAAAAAATACCCGGCAAGCATAAACGCCGTCACGATATAAGGGCTGATGCCGACGATCCATTGCCCGGCCTGGGCCGCGCCCAACACGATAAACAACGCCAGGCAGACCGCGCTGACATAAATACGAAGTCGCAATTTCTTCACAAAACTTTCCACAAACGCCCCTTCTTTACCTTTTCTTTCCAACGGTTTACCTCACTTCAATGCCTACGCGTACAAACCCTGTAGCACGGCTGAAATTCCACATCCCGGCTACAATTGACAACCCATAGCGCCTGTGGTCCGCTCACGTTTTTGCGGTGAGCTGCCCACCGTTCATATCCATGATTGACTCAATACGGAAGCTACGATGAACCGCCGATTGATTGTGATGCGTCATGCCAAAAGTTCCTGGTCCGATAGTTCGTTGTCCGATCACGAGCGTCCGCTCAATGACCGTGGCCGCCGCGAAGCGCCGGAAGTGGCCCGGCGCCTGATCGAACTCGACTGGGTGCCTGAAATCATTGTGAGCAGCGACGCGACCCGCACGCGCGAAACCTGGAAGCGCATGAAGCCCGTGTTCGCCGACGCAGATCACACGCCGCCGTTCCATAAAACCGCCGAACTCTACCTGGCCGGCATGGACGAAGCCGCCGACGCACTCGGTGAGCTGGACGATGCCACCCGGTCGGTTTTGTTGCTTGGCCACAATCCCGGGTGGGAAGAAGTCGTCGCCTATTTGAGCGGCGTTTCAGTGACCATGACGACCGCCAACGCCGTGCTTCTCGAAGGCAGCGGCGAAACCTGGCAGGACGCGCTTGAGCGCGGAAGCTGGAAAATTATCGAAGTCATCCGCCCCCGCGAGCTGTAGTTTCCGCCATGAAAACGTCCCCGCAAGGCCCGGCTGCCCCTAAACCAAGAAGTTTTCTCGAAACACTCGGCCTGCATCGCCCCGAGCTTCGCGCCTGGGCCATGTACGACTGGGCGATCACCGGCATGTGGGCCGTGATCGTCGCCACGGTTTTTCCGATTTATTTCTCCAAAGTGGCCGCCGCCAATCTGGATGCCACGCAGGCGACCCAGTATTTTGGCATCGCGACCACGCTGGGCCTTGCGCTGGTCGCCGTGCTGGCACCTTTTCTCGGCGCCTTTGCTGATGTGCGCGCCGTCAAAAAGAAAATGCTCGGCACCTTTGCCGGGATCGGGATCTCGGCCGTCGCCTGCATGTTTTTCATCCATCAGGGCGACTGGCTTTTGGCCGCCACACTTTTTGTGCTGGCCAATATCGGCGCGAACGGCTCCATGATTTTTTACGACGCGATGCTTCCCCACATCGCCGACGAACACGAAATCGACCGCGTTTCCACCGCCGGATTCGCCATTGGCTACGCAGGCGCCGGTATTTTGCTCGCGTTCAATCTCTTCATGATCGAAAAGCCGGCCGTTTTTGGGCTGCCTGAAGATTCCACCCTGCCTGTGCGACTGGCCTTTGCTTCGGTCGCCATCTGGTGGGCCTGCTTTGCCATCCCGCTTTTTCGACGCGTGCCTGAGCCGCCGGTTTCCGCAAAACTCCAGTCGGAAATCGGCAAAAACCCCTTCAAAGCCGCCATCTCGCGTCTGGCTGCAACGGCCCGAGAACTCGGCAAATACAAGCAGGCCGTCGTGCTTTTGGTTGCGTTTCTGATCTACAACGACGGCATCGGCACGATCATCCGCATGGCCGCGATCTACGGCGCCGAACTCGGCATCCCGAGCGGCGTGCTCATCGGCTCGATCCTGGCTGTGCAGTTCATCGGCATCCCGTGCACCTTTGCTTTTGGCGCGCTGGCAGGCAGAATCGGCGTCAAGCCGGCGATCTTTGTCGGACTTGTGATTTACGCAGCCATCAGCGTTCTCGGTTATTTCATGCAAACCTGGATTCACTTTGTGATCCTGGCCGCGCTTGTCGGCCTGGTGCAGGGCGGCACCCAGGCGCTTTCGCGCTCTTTGTTTGCAAGCATGATCCCACGCGAAAAGTCTGGAGAATTCTTCGGTTTTTTCGCTGTGTTCGAGAAATTCGCCGGAATTTTTGGCCCACTGATCTTCACCGGCATGATCTACATCACCGGTTCCAGTCAGTATGCGATTTTATCGATCATCGCCTTCTTTATCGTAGGCGGTTTCGTTCTGTTTTTTGTCGACGTTGAAGAAGGTCGTCAGGTGGCGCGCGAAGCCAACCTGTCTTCTGCCCGGGAAAGTTTATTGTGAACGGCTCAATGAAGTTCAAACGCTCTGCATTCTCCAAATTTTTCACCACGCTGAGCCTTTGCCTGCTCGTGCTTTTGTCCGCAGAATCCGCGTTCGGAGCCGCATTCTACATGCCCGGGCGCGGCGTGCGTCCGCTGGGCCGCGCCGGCGCCTTTGTGGCCAGCGGCCACCAAAACCTGAACAGCATGTGGTACAACCCGGCCAATGCCAGCGGATTTGGCGATTTTACGCTCACCATCGACGCAGCGCTGATCCATCTGAATTTTGCACATCAGCGCGCGCCCAGAACGATGGACGATGGCACGCTTCGCACCTATCCACTGGTCAAAAGCGATGCGCCGCCCCAGCCGATTCCCCAGGTTTTGCTCGGCGGCCCGACCAGAATTGAAGACGTTTTCTGGAGTTTTGGCGCCTACACGCCGTATATGAGCCCGGCAAGATTTCCGGAGAAGGGCCCCCAGCGCTACGTTTTGATCGATAACCAGGGCTCGCTCATGGGATTGATCCAGGCCGGGCTGGCCTGGCAGATCAACGACCGTATCCGCGTCGGCGCAAGCCTGCAAAACTTCATGGCCAACTACCGCGTGATCAGTATTGCCTCTGGTTACGCCGGCATGTTCGGAGATCCGGAAGATCACGATCTGGACACGCTGATCGAAGTCAATGTCCGCGACTTGTTCAGCCCCTCGGCCAACTTTGGCGCCTGGTTCTCGCTGGCGCCCTGGCTGGAATTCAGCGCCTCGCTCCAATTGCCGGCAACGATCGAAGATCCCGACGTCAAAACCATCGTGCGCATGGCCGAGCATCCTGTGTACGACAACGCCACGTTGACCGGCGACACGATGGCGATCTCCATGAAAATGCCGCTCATCGCGCGCCTCGGCCTGCGCTTTGTCAGCGAACAATACGACGTCGAACTGGCCACGACTTACGAGCGCTGGTCGACGATGGACAACATCATCGCTTCGCCCAACGACGTCGCTATTTCCGGCACGCCCGGCCTGGGATCTGTCACCCTGCAGCCCTTTATTCTGCCCCAGGAAATGCGCGATACCTTTTCTGTTCATCTGGGCGGCGAGTACCAGCTTCAACCCAAATTGGCCCTGCGCGCGGGCTACGCTTTTGAACTGAGCGCAATCCCCGACAACCGCATCAGCGTCTTCTTTGTCGATGGCGACAAACACCTCTTCAGCCTGGGCGCCACCTACCAGTTCGATGGTTTTGAACTCGACGCAAGCCTTGCCTTTTACAACATCGAGAATCACAACATCACCAACTCCGATGTACGCCAGATCAACCAGAGCGACTTCAGCAATGAATTAGGCCTGGTCGTCGGAAACGGTACGTATTCCGCCAACTTGCTGGTGTTTGGAGTCGGCGTAAACTTCTAAAAACTTCTCTGCTCTCCACACAATCCGGGTTCAGGGTTGACCAGTTCAAGTTGACCGCGCTACCTTCCCGCGCAGCGCCTCTGGCTGCTTTTTTATTGTCTGCTGTACGTCTGTTTGATTGCTCCGCTGACCCTCCCACCGCCCGTAGCCTCATGCACAATTTGATCTATGAAATGCCGCGTTACATCATCATCGAAGGTCCGGTCGGCGTTGGAAAAACCACCCTCGTCAATCGACTCGCCGAACGCCTGCAGGCGCGGACTGTGCTCGAAATCTTCGAAGAAAACCCGTTTCTGGCAAATTTCTATAAAGATCGCAGCCGCTACGCTTTTCAGACCGAGATGTTTTTCCTGCTGAGTCGCTATCGCCAGCAGGAAGAATTTGCGCAGGCAGATCTCTTCTCCCGGCTCTCGATCAGCGATTATCTCTTCGTGAAATGCCGACTTTTCGCCAGCCTCACGCTCTCCGATCACGAACTCACTCTCTATGATCGGATGTACTCAATTTTGTCCGCACAAATCCCCGTGCCCGACATTGTCATTCATCTGCACGCACCGCTCGACACGTTGCTTGAACGCATCAAACGCCGCGGGCGCTCCTACGAAGTCGATATGGATCCGGTCTACATCGATCGCCTGCGCCGCATGTATCACAACTATTTCAGCCATTACGATCAGACGCCGCTGTTGGAAATCGATACAACCCATGTCGATTTCTCTCGCGACGATCAAGCTGTCGATAACCTCATGGAGCAGGTGCGCCAGGCTTACCGCGGCGCGCAGATGCCTGAAACGGTCGTCGAATTTTGATTTCAGATTGTTCTGAATAAATCATTTATCTTTGACGTTTAAGGGGCGGTGTTTACCTTCGCGCGCAGTCGCATCGGATTTTCCGGTGCGACATAATGCAAGAAGACACGACCCGACGCTCCACGCTTTGAAGAGTTGCTGAATAAATAACTTGCGCTGCTCTAAATTTCGTACGATATATGCCGAAGAAGCTTCAATGTGGTGCAAGTTGTTAACAAGCAAAAATGAAATCGTTTGCATGGACGATGAGTCGCTGTAAACAAATTGCTGGTTGTATTTTTACATACTTTTTTGATGGAGAAGTTCATGAACCGTAAGAATGTTGTTGCTTTGCTTGTGGTAATGTTTGTTGCTCTTCTTGGCAGCCCGGCTTTCGCACAGGATGCTGTTCGTGCGGATCAAGCTCCCACGGCTCTGGCAGCTGGAAAGCACTCCCTTTCCTTTGGCGTTCCTGGTGGCGGAAATCCCTACGCAGCCGGTGCCTTTGGTTACTGGATGATGCTGACGCCGGAAATCAACTTCGGTATCAACGTTGGATTTGGTCTGGATCGCCGTGAAGCTGGTCCCGACGACACCATCACCAGCTGGGATCTCCTGCTGGCTCCCACCCTGAAGTATTACACCTCGCGTCGTTCCAGCGTCGCCCCCTATTACTTTGCACAGCTTAACCTCCGTCTGCATGACACCGGCGTGGATAACGTAGACCACGATCCTGAACTTGGTCTGGCCGGCGGTCTTGGTGTAGAGTGGTTCCCGGTTCCTGCATTCAGCATCGGCGGACACGCTGGTCTTGGTATCGACATCCTTCGCTCCGGTGCCGGCGAGCCCATCGCTGTCGGTACTTTCACTTCCGGTCTGAGTGCGCAGATCTACTTCTGATCTAATTAACCCTCTGACGGAGACACGACAATGCACTTGAACACTCGTTCCATGATTGTCTTTTTACTGCTGGCTATCTGTGTAAGCGCGTTCGGTTGTGTGGAACCTGCCGAAGAGACAGAAGAGCTGGCAACAATTCCCCAGGAAATTGTCCTGTTCAGTGCTAAGCACGATGTTAGCGACACTGCACTCAGCCTGGGATACTCAAAAATCGATGGCTGGAAAGTTCAGCGCTATGCCGACGTACAAAATGCCACCGTCTTTCATCAGGATGGGGACCTTCAAACGCGTCAGCAAGAAGTGAGCTTCAGTGGCTCCACGGCCAGAGGCCGTTTCAGCGGCAGTCTTGCGACTGGCCCCAGAGGCGATGCTAGCCTTGCAGGCTCGCAGCGAGGTTTTGATGGCTCCACGTATGCTTCCCATAACTTCTATGGAAGCATTGCCGGTGGGCCTGCCGGGACCTGCTCGCTTTATCTTCTCTGCGACTTTGTCGAAGTGATCTGCGATATGTTCGCTGGTATGGCAGGTAGCAGCAATATTGGCGAGTGCCGAGAGGCAGTTTCGGAATGTCGTGGAGCTATCGACGAGCTCTCAAGAAGTCATCCCCGCGAGGCCGCAGAATTCTGTGCGATGTACGACAGCCTTCTGTCTGGCTCGTTTGACTTCGACAACTCTGGCGATAATAACTCCCAGTTCAGCTTCGACTGAAAACATGGCAGTCCGGTCTGCACTGAAGTAACGAAGTAAAAACTCAGGGCGTTTCATGATTTTATTAAAAAATATCATGAAACGCCCTTTTTTATCGTTCTGTCCGCGGAGCAATCGAAGAATCAGGAGCGTGGTGCCGTGCAGACATTGGCTGCACCACACTGCTCGCCAAAGCTCAGCCAGTCCCACAGGCTTGTGCACGAGGCGTTACTGACGCGATCCATACACGCATTGAATTGGCTTTCGTCGATTCGGCCATCATCACATTTATCGGCGGGCCACATATTATCGATGGTGGGTTTGAGTTTTACGATGCATTCATCCAGCGTTGCGTAGGTCTTGCCTGCTCCGATCCTGCCGCATCGGCCATAGTAATTATGACAGGCGTGATGCGTCATATCATCGCGATATTCCTCTCGCGTTGGTTCGGCACAGGCTGTCAGGCTTGCGAACAAAGCCGTAATCATCAGAATGGATGCAAGCTTGATTCTTTCGCTTCGATACTTCATTGCGACCTCAATCAAAAACGTCAATGGAGCGGGTCATTTTTCTACAAATGGATGCACAGAACAGCGAACAGAAATGATGGAGCCAGGGTTGAGGAAGAAATCGCCTTGGAGAAGATAAGTATCGGTGAGACCCCAGATCGCACAAAGTCTGGCGAAGTTGGTAGGAAACTTCTACTTCTTATTTGAGGCAAGTAGGCTGAAAGATTGTCGTAACCTTACAGCTTGATAACTTGACTAGCCTTGCCAGCCGGGATCATAGATCCGAATCAACAAGGAGATATATGGTGAGACAGTAACGACTCTTCCCCAACCCTGGGGCCACCAGCTTTATCCAATCTACTCTATAAACACAAAAATGTTGCTGAACCGTCCTCACGCCTACTTAAAACATATGAAGTTCAGCAGACAACAACGATTCAAGCAACAGTTAGCTGTTGGGAGTGTAGATGAAAGCAGGGAGCTTCGTCAAAGCTCGCGCATCACGCTACATGAATTCTAGGAATCATTCACGAGAAGACAGAAACAGTAATCTGTTACTAGAACATAGGTCACTTGGATAATTTTTCATTCTATTCTGAAAATTATTATCTAATTTTCGCGTTGAGGCGTCGATTTCACCAGAATTCACAGCAGAATCAGTCGTGCATCGGTGTGGCCATGATTCGTAAACGTTGGGCGGCAAGCTCAAGCGCCAGTTGTTCTTGAATTTGTGAAATTCTGGCGAGTTCGAACTGTTCTTGCGCATTGATGACATCGAGCTGACTGGAAACTCCGAACTCATAGCCTTTCTCGGCCTGCTCCAGAGAAATTCTGGCGAGCTGGACTTCCTGGATGCTGGATTCAACCTGGGATTGTGCGGCCAGATACTGGGCCCAGGCCTGTTCGATTTCTGACGAGATCTTTGCAAGTGTCTGGCGTTGCTGAATCTCGACGGCCAGCAGCTGTGCACGACGTTGGGCGGCCTGCGCTCCGCGGGCACCTCCGTCCCAGAAAGTCCATTCAGCTCCAAAGGATAGCATCCATCGTGGGCTTCCCGGATTGAGCAGCGAACCCTTCGTACCGGCGTAGGTGAATGTAGCGTTGAATGCCGGCGCATACTGCCAGAACACTTCTTGAAGGGCTCGTTTCGCCACGACATGTTGCAGCGAGTTTGCTTGAATCATGGCCAGATTTTTCTGCGATTGGTCCTTCAGGCTTTGTAAATCCGCTGGTTTTGGAGGTGTTGGCGGACTTTCGACATCAAAGTCCGCTGGCGTTTGTAGCAATTCGGCGACCTGTGCGCGAATTTCTATAAATTGCAGACGGGCGCGTTCCAGATTTTTTTCCGCCTGCACGACGCGAAGGCTTGCTCGGGTAACTTCAAACTCGGTGGCGGTTTCTGCGCGCCGACGTAATTCCGTGGCGCGTAGCATGGTGCGATTACTTTCGAGTTGTTGTGCCGCCAGATCGATCAACTGGCGAGCATTGAGCAGGTTGTAATAAATATTGATGATGGTTTGATCGAGGCTTTCTCTGGTCACATCAACCTGCGCTTTGGCCAGGTCTCGCTCTGCATACGCCTGCCGAATCCGTGGAATCGTGCGAAAATCCGCTCGCACCGAAGCACTGATAGCCCAGCGATAATCATTGCGTGGTTGCACGACGATCGGCGGAGCTTCTGGCGTCGGCGAAAAGCTGATCTCTTCCTGATGGATGGTATAGGAGCCGCTTCCGGCAATTTGCGGATGCAACGCGCTCCAGGACTGACGAATTCCGCTTTCTGCAATCGTCACTTGCGTGCGGGCAAGTTGCACATCCAATCCGTTTTCACGCACGAGACGTCGCGCATCTTCCAGGCGGATTACCCGTGTTATCCCCAGATCAGTGGCCATATCTTTGTTGGGAAGTGTTTCTGTTTCTTCTCGTACTTTCTCGGCTGGCACGGCCTGTTCCTGAGTCTTTCCCAGAACAGGAATCGTCATAAAAAGCGCAAATACGCACAAGTTTACCAAGGCACTCCCCAGGCCAATGCGTTCGCTCTTTCTCATCGCCATGCCCCTGTCTGCAGTGCATTGATTTTGAGAAATGTAACATGTTCACCTCCCCCTTGATATCCAGCCTGACATTTATGTCACCGACGCCGGGCGCTGCAGCACTTTTTTTCACAGATTCTGTCCGGCACAAAGCGTTTGTTTTCGTTAGTTTTTATGCATAGCAGAAAAGAAGTCTTCGAAATGTAACATTTATTTACAACGATTTACGTCGTTCAGGTCGTAGACAAGTGACTGATATTGCTTAGTTTTATACTTCAAAAGCACAACTATCTGATGACTTCACCATAATGATCGCGGGACAATTGTCATCTCGCCGTGAATATGGAACGATTCATGCACGTTATACTGGGTAGCGATGCATCCGCTAACCAGTTTTAGCGGTACCGTTTGGCAGAAGTTCAGGATGAGCAACCTGGCGTTGCACATTCATTAGCCGAAAAGGATTCCCCATGCTGCCGGATATTTTCATCTATGATGAGCTAAAAAGACGCAGGGACCGCTTGAATGAGCAGCGGGATAACCGCCCTCAACTTGAAGTTCCACGATACGTGCCTTACTGGCCAGAGTCGGAATTCGAATCGCCCGCAAATCAAGGCGACAGAGAAGAAACCGGACGTGATCGAGGCGTTGCGATTATCCAGATCTAGACCTTTCTTCACGACCTTTTCCCCAGAATAAGATCCTCATGTCCTATCCGGACGGGATCTTTTTTTGTGGCTGCTACTGAAACAGGACTTCTTACAAACAAAACGCCCGGTTTTCTTGGATAGAAAACCGGGCGTTTTGTTTCGTTCACTTTGCTACAACGATCAGTGAATCTGCGGCTCTGTTCCCGGGACAACCGGAGCGGCGGCGGTCACTTCGGCATCCGGGCTGAGCATAATATCGGGCGGCAAAAGCGGCCGGCTCAAACGCTCACTAAACGCGGCCGGATCTTCCAGGCGCAGCGCATGAGCCAGAACTTCGTCCATGTGCTCCACCCAGACCATTTCGATACCTTTGCGCACGGTTTTGGGGATTTCGTTGTAATCCTTTTTGTTCTCTCGAGGAGCAATGACCGTACGAATTCCACCGCGATGTGCAGCGATCACTTTCTCTTTCAAACCGCCGATCGGCAAAACCCGCCCGCGAAGTGTAACTTCACCGGTCATCGCGACATCGTGTTTTACCGGGATGCGCGTAAGTGCACTGACAATGCTTGTTGCCATCGTAATACCGGCCGACGGCCCATCTTTGGGCAATGCACCTTCAGGAAAGTGAACGTGCAAGTCGACTTTTTGATGGAAATCCGGACTCAGGCCCAGATTCATCGCCCGTGAGCGCACATAACTCATCGCCGCCTGTGCGGATTCTTGCATGACGTCGCCAAGTTTACCGGTAATGATAAACTTGCCGGTTCCTGGCATCACGCTGACCTCACTCACCAGCATCACGCCGCCGTATTGTGTCCAGGCAACGCCATTGGTCATACCGATTTCATCACGCTCTTCAATACGCCCCTGCTCGAAATAGTGATTTCCAAGATATCTGGGCACAGCCTTGGCGTTGATTTTAAAGCTCAGGTCGGCATCTTTTCCGGCCTGAACGACGCGTTTCGCAATTTTTCGGCAAACCGTCCCGATCTCGCGCTCAAGATTACGCACGCCGGCTTCGCGTGTGTAATGATTGATGATCCGATTGATTGCACTCATTGTGAAATGCATATCGACGTCGGAGATCCCGTTGTTTTCCATTTGCTTGGGCACCAGATAGTGCCGCGCAATCTGTTGCTTTTCGTAATCCGTGTATCCCGGAATCTGGATGATTTCCATACGGTCACGAAGCGGCACGGGAATGCCCTGCAGGTTGTTGGCCGTGCACAAAAACATGACGTTCGACAGATCATAATCCAGGTCGAGATAGTGATCGTTGAACGAATGGTTTTGCTCCGGATCGAGCACTTCCAGAAGTGCACTGGACGGATCTCCACGGAAATCCATGCTCATTTTGTCGATCTCATCGAGCAAAAACACCGGATTGTTGCTGCCGGCCTTCCGCAGTGATTGCACGATCTTGCCGGGCAGGGCGCCGATATAAGTACGGCGATGACCGCGGATCTCGGCCTCGTCGCGCACACCACCCAGACTTAAGCGGACAAATTTACGGTTGATCGCCTTGGCGATCGAGCGTCCCAGCGAGGTCTTACCCACGCCTGGCGGCCCCACAAAACACAGAATCGGACCTTTGGGTTTGGCCACCAGTGCCTGCACGGCGAGGTATTCCAGGATGCGATCTTTGGGTTTTTCCAGACCATAATGATCGGATTCCAGCGTCGCTTCGGCCGCATTGATATCCAACCTGTCCTGGGTCATTTCGTACCAGGGCAGGCTCAAAATCCAATCGATGTAGTTACGGACTACTGTCGCTTCCGCACTCATCGGACTCATCATCTTGAGTTTTTTGAGTTCCTTGGCCAGACGCTCACTGGCCTCCTTGGAAATCTCCTTGTTTTGGATGCGATCTTCGAGCTCGTCGATTTCGTTTTTAAATTCGTTTTGTTCGTTCATCTCTTTCTGCAGAGGATTCTGCGCATCGGTGAGATAATAGTCGTTCTGCGAACGTTCCATTTGTTTCTTAACGCGGGAACGGATCTTTTTCTCGACCTGTAAAAGCTCGATTTCCTCCCTCATCATATCGACGAGCGTTCGGAGGCGATCCTCCACATCAAGTGTTTCCAAGATCTTTTGCTTGTCGGCGAGCTTGAGAGCAAGCTGCGCAACGATCGTGTCGGCAAGAAGCGAAAGGTCTTCGATTTTGCCGACTTCGTCTAAGATCTCGACCGAAATACGTTTATTGAGCTGAACGTATTCCTCGAAGACAGCGCGAAGCTGGGCAACCAGCAACGCCAATTCGGCCGCGTCCGTGGTAGGCGCAATATCGGTCAATTCACTGAATTCAACCTGAAAAAACGCAGCGTTTGGTAGATATTTATGAATTTGAATGCGCCGTCGGCCGATCACGCGCACTTTCACCGTGCCGTCTGGCAGGCGGAAAAGGCGATCAATGGTGGCCAGGGTGGCTACTTCATAAATATCATCGGAACCAGGATCGTTGGTTTTGGCTTTTTTCTGGGCTGCCAGCACGATTTCCTTGTTCTGCCGCATGGCTTCGTCGAGCGCATTGATACTTTTTTCGCGGCCGACGAAGAGCGGCACCTGCATGGCAGGAAACACAAGGATGTCGCGCAAAGGCAACAGCGGTAGGGAATGAGTACGATTTACGGATGGACGATCGGAATCGTTGGAAAACGACATAATCCTCTCTAAGCTGATGTACTGGCACAAAGGGCCGCGCGACAAATTCCAGCAGATTCAGGCCGTTTGAGCTAAGAGTTGCGCCGATTCTCCGACGCTGGCCATCACCATCTCTTCGGTTATCTGGATCAATTTGATCTCTTCATTGTCTGGAACTTCATACATTAAATCGAGCATCACCCGCTCCAGAATCGAGCGTAATCCACGCGCTCCGGTCTTATGCTTTAAGGCCAGCCGGGCCACGGCGCGCAAAGCATCGTCATCGAGCTCAAGTTCTACACCATCGATGCGGAAAAGTTTGCGATACTGCTTAACCAGCGCGTTTCTGGGCTCGGTCAGGATACGGATCAAGGCATCCTCATTCAATTCTTCGAGCGTGGCGATTACCGGGACACGACCGACAAATTCTGGGATCATCCCGAATCGCATCAGATCTTCTGGCTCAAGTTCCGCAAGGATTTCACCAGAACTACGCTCCTCTGGCTTTGAAATATCGGCACCAAATCCCATTCGTTTATCGCCCTGACGTTGGGTAATCACAGCTTCCAGGCCGGAAAACGCGCCACCACAGATAAACAAAATATTGGTCGTATCGATTTGCAGAAAATCCTGCTGCGGATGTTTGCGGCCGCCTTTGGGCGGAATGGACGCAACCGTTCCTTCGATAATTTTCAGCAGCGCCTGCTGCACGCCCTCGCCGGAAACATCGCGCGTGATCGACGGATTTTCGCTCTTGCGCGCAATTTTATCGATCTCGTCGATGTAGACGATCCCGCGACTGGCGCGCTCCACGTCATTATCGGCGGCCTGCAACAAATTGACGATGATATTTTCGACATCCTCGCCGACATAGCCGGCTTCCGTCAGATTGGTCGCATCGGCAATCGTAAACGGGACGTCGAGAATCCGTGCCAGCGTCTGAGCCAGCAGGGTTTTTCCGCTTCCGGTAGGACCGATCAGCAGAATATTCGACTTTTGCAGCTCCACATCCTGGTTATCCAGGCGGCTGCCAATACGCTTGTAGTGATTATGAACTGCCACGGCGAGTGTGCGTTTGGCGCGCTCCTGGCCAATGACGTAGCGGTCGAGGGTTTCCTTGATCTCCATCGGTTTGGGGATCTTTGCCTCGCTGCCGCCTCGAACTTCGAGAGCTACTTCCTCATCAATGATATTGCCGCAGAGCCCGATGCACTCATCGCAAATATACACGGTGGGGCCGGCGATCAACTTTTGAACATCGCGCTGGCTCTTTCCACAAAATGAGCAGCACAGGTTGGCATGGCCCCCGCTGCTTCCCTTCTTGGTCATGAGGATTTCCTGTCACTGATTGACGAATTATCGTCGATTCATTTCCCTGGCTTCATACTCCTGGCACCACACGTGCCCTGTAGAAGGAGCGTAGCCATTATTATCATGAAAACGACGGGGTACAGCATCTTATTTCAGCCCGAATAGACTTGACTGCTCCCCCGTGAGTTTTCTGCTCTCAAAATTGTCTTATTTCAGAGGATGTTCGATCACTTCGTCGATCAGACCGTATTCCTTGGCCTGGTCCGCACTCATGAAAAAGTCACGATCCGTGTCTTTCTCGATCCGTTCCTTACTCTGACCGGTATTGCGCATTAAAATCTGATTCAAATTCTCACGCAACGTCAAAATTTCGCGCGCCTGAATATCAATATCCGTCGCCTGACCGCTCAGGCCCCCCATTAACGGCTGATGAATCAAAATCCGGGAGTTTGGCAGGCTCAATCGACGACCTTTCTCACCCGACGAAAGAAGCAGCGCTCCCATCGAAGCCGCCTGACCAAGACAAATCGTCATAACCGGTGCGCGGATGTATTGCATCGTATCGTAGATCGCCAGACCTGCCGTTACGCTTCCGCCCGGAGAGTTGATGTACATCGAGATCTCTTTTTCAGGATCTTCGCTCTCCAGAAACAAAAGTTGAGCAATAATCGCATTGGCAACCTGGTCATTGACCGGCGTGCCCAGAAAAACGATGCGATCTTTAAGCAAACGGCTAAAAATATCCCAGCCGCGCTCGCCGCGGTGAGTCTGTTCAACGACACTTGGAATGAAGGCCATAGCTAAATCTCGCGTGTAGAAGGTGGGTAAACCGCGCCCGGATCTTGGAAAGCCAAAAGCCCGGGCGCGTAAATCTAAAAATTACTCGCTTGTTTCTTCGCTTGCGTCGGCCGAAGCCTCTTCGCCAGCGTCTTCTTCCATTTCTGCGCCAAATCCCGCGTCGGCCGCCGGCCACTCAACGGTCTTGATCGTGGCCTCTTTAAGCAAGAATTGACGAACTTTCTCAAGCAGTGCAAGGGTCACCGACTGCTGCCAGCGCTCCTGATCTTGGCGCATGAAGGCTTCAAGCTGACGCGCAGGAACATTAGCATGAAGCGCACGATGCTCAAAATATGCCTTCATATCTGCTTCTTCGACCTTCATTTCCTCTTTCTCGGCGATTGCCATCAGCAACAGCTCGCCACGAATGTTCGTGATAGTTTCTTCACGCATCGTGTCTTTGAAAGCGGAAACATCCAGGCCAAGCTGCGCAATGTCCAGTCCCTGCTGTTGGAACATCTGCAGACGTTGTCGAACGGCGTAATCAAGCTGGTTTTCGACAAAGAGCGGCGGAAGTTCAAATTCGTTTTGAGCCAGCAGCGCTTGCATCAGGCTGTCTTCGGCCAGATGCATTGCCTCGTGCTCACGCGCTTCCTGCAGATCGGTGCGAACGCGCTCACGCAGCTCTTCCAGCGTTTCACCCAGCTCCAGAGTTTTCGCAAACGCATCATCCAGCTCGGGAAGCACGCGATGCTTGACCTCTTTTACCGTCAGGCGAAGCGTCACTTCCTGCTCACGCAGCTCCTCGATCGGGAAGTTTTCCGGAAGCGTAATCTTCGGTTCCACAACCGCGCCAAATTCGGCGCCGATCAGAGCCTCGGTGATTCCCGGCAACACGTTCGCATTGCCGACCTCAAACGGCGTATCCTCACCCTTGAACTCTTCCAGTTCCGGATGATCGCCGACGAATACAAAATCAGCCACAACCGTATCGCCGGACTCGATGACCGAACGGCCTTCCACCAGCTCCAGGCGGGCGTTTTGCTCGCGAAGCCGCTCCAGCTCGCTGTCAACGGCAGCATCATCAACGCTGGTATCGGGTTTTTCGACTTCCAGGCCCATATAGCCGATCGGATCGATCTGCGGGCGAAGCTCAAGCTCGATCGTGAACTTCAGCTCATCAGCATCCTTGAGCGGAAGCTCCTGAATCTGAGGCCGACCCAGAAACAACACGTTTTCATGCTGTTGGATGACATCCTCAACATATTTCTGCACAAGATTTTCAACAACATCAGGAGCCACCGATTGGCTGTAGCGCTGACGCATCACACTCATCGGAATATGACCCTTGCGAAAGCCTTTTACGCTGACACGGCTCGAGAGCTGCTTCAGCGATTTGGTCATTTCCCGACGATACTCTTCTGCAGGAACAACCACCGCAGCAACGCGTGAAAGCGTACCCGTTTCTTGTACATCAATAGGCATCGATCATCTCCTAAGCACAAGGCCGGTGACCACCTACGGGCAGCCCGACCGGCCAAAATTGGGTTGGATTTTATTCGCCATGCCATCGCTGAATATCGATCACAATACCCGGCAGCCAGCAGGCTGATTCAGAAGGTGCAAAAACGTGATTCTCAGAACTTTTTCCAAGCCACGCCCATCTGTCTCCATGGACGCACACGTTCAATACGAGAGGGGGGACTCGAACCCCCACGGCAATGCCACTGGAACCTAAATCCAGCGCGTCTACCAATTCCGCCACTCTCGCAAACAGCCTTCGCGCATGAAGATTACATCCTGCCCGAAAACCTTGACGTTCCTTACCGTGCGCGATGGGCCCATCGAAGGTGCTCATCCAAACGAACAACGCTTTGGTAACACACGATAATTCTGCCAGACTCTTTTATGCAGAGATTCGAAATAATGAAAGCCGAGTCGATACCATCAACTCGGCTCTCACGGAATCTCTTTTATTTACCTCGAAATTCATCTTCCAAGGGCCGTTCCAGTGGGCCAGGAGGGATTCGAACCCTCAACAAACGGATTAAGAGTCCGCTGCTCTACCTGGTTGAGCTACTGGCCCTTGAATAAAATCAAGGGCTTGATTCCACTGATTGAAGCGAAAAGCTCACACATATCATGTAGGTTCAATGCGCTCGGCAGGATTTGAACCTGCGACCTACGGATTCGAAGTCCGGTGCTCTATCCAGCTGAGCTACGAACGCGCTGGTGTTCAAATACGCCTTAATCTGTAAGGGATCGTTCATCGCCGCGTTTTGTCGCAGATACGTACGAAAAACAATCACATTCACAGGGTGGAAGACGGGACTCGAACCCGCGACTTCAGGTACCACAAACCTGCGCTCTAACCAACTGAGCTACATCCACCAGAATCATTCAGAAAAAGTCGCGTGCGACATTGTTCTGAAGCCGTCGGACCAAAATATCTGTCCGAACAGGTTGCGCAACATAGTCAGGTTCGCTGTCCATGTCAAGCCACTCTTTGATAACTTTTCGCAACCTCAATCCCTTCCCGAAATCTCAAAGCGATACTATTGACCTTGTAGGGGGATCTCTTAGATTCGGAACGGCAAGAACTTATTAGTTACAATCACTTAGCTTTGTTTTGGCAAGGCGCTCTGTATGTATTTCTACAGAACTCCGCGAAGTTTTTGGAGTACACGTTGGATGTTTGCTCCGGGCAGACCGGCTCTTCTTGATGCTTGTTGATCCTTGCGCCGGCTTTTTAATTCCGGCGCCGCCGCTCCAAATCTTATGATTCTTTAAATCCTACGGAGACACCCCAGCATGACCTCTCAACCACAACGCCTCCAGAATTTCACACGATCGCTTTCGCCCGGCTTTTTAATTGCTTCACCCAAACTCGATGGAACCCCGTTTGAGCGCGCCGTTGTCGTCATCGTGCATCATGACGATGAGGGCGCCATGGGATTCATCATCAACAAACCGCTCGAAATCGATTTCGGTTCCCTCATACAGAGCGTCAACGAAGACATCGCTCGCCAGGTCGTGCCCGATAGCTTCGATGTACATGTATATTTTGGCGGCCCCGTGCGTATCGAACAACTCTGGCTCATTTTTCAGCAAGACCCGGACATTCTCTCGCCACGCCTGCGCGCCACGCCCACATCCAATCCCGAAGACAGCTCGACCCTGGGATTCTCCGATGGCTGGTTTCTGGCCGCGTCCGGCGACATCATCGAAGGCTTTGCCCTGGGCAAAGAACATGGCAACTATCGTCCTTTCATCGGCTACTCCGGCTGGGGCCCCGGACAACTCGAAGCCGAAATCGAAGACGGTTCCTGGCTGATTCTGGACTTTGAGGAAGATCTCTTCTTCGATTCCATTCCCGCTTACAACTGGGACCAGGCGCTCAACCGGCTGGGCGTCGATCCCACCGCGTTTCTCATGATGGCAAAATCAGGAATCGCCTGAAATCTTCCTGCCCAAACACCACCTCCTGGCCGACGTTCTGTTGGCGTTCAACCAGCGATCGCCTGCCGATCCGATCTCGATCCGATCTCGATCCGATCCCGATCCGCCGGCGATCAGGCTGAACAATTACTCACCCGATCACCAAACTTCCTATGCCTTTCCATGGCCTTGCCCGCCACTTTTGCCTGCGCTTTGACCCCGGCCGCACACCGCGCTACGCTGGAAGGACAAATTTCGGATTCCCTGGAAATACGCAGAGGGCTTGCCGCCTAACTGGTTGATTTATCGTTTGTTTCCATCGAAATTTTTTGTTTTTTGGGGCTTCATCCGGGGAGAATTTACTTCCCATAGCGCCTTGCTTGGCTGATAACCAGTGGCCTACGGTTTCACGTAGACAATCCTTTTTCGTACGGCACTTTTGGCAGTAGATGTTATCCATGACTGATATTTGGCAGCGAACGCTTCAAGACCTTCAGGCGAAAGTCAGCGCCCACAACTTCGATACCTGGTTTCAGAAAATCCAGTTCCATCACCAGGATGGAAACACCGTTTTTCTGGAAGTCAGAGACGACTTTCTCAAAGCCTGGATCGAAGACAACTACATCGATCTGATCGAGGAATCCCTCCTCAGCGTCAGCCAGACCAACCTTGCGGTCGTGATCGACGTCGAGGGCGCTTTTGACGAGGACAATCAGGTAGAAGACGCCGTCTTTGATCTCGACGAATCGCCCGTCGCCGCACGCATGGCCCGTCTGATCGACGACGGCTCCCAGGGTTCGCTCTTTCCGCTGTCCGAAGGACAAGAAAATGCGGCGGCCGCAGAATTTCCCGCCGGCGCACGCATCACCGGCCCCTCACGACACGAAGATCTCCAGCGACGCATTCTCGAAGCCGGCTTGAACCCGCGCTATACCTTTGAAGAATACGTCGTCGGCCCTTCCAACCAGTTTACCCATGCCGCCTGCGCCGCTGTGGCCAGCAATCCCGGCAAAAGCTACAACCCGGTCTTCATCTTCGGCGGCGTCGGCCTTGGCAAAACGCACCTCTTGCAGGCCGTCGGCATCGAGATTCTGCGCAACGATCCGACCGCGCGCGTCATCAACATGTCCGCCGAAAACTTCATGAACCAGCTCATCACCTCGCTGCGCAACAAAGACATGAACTCGTTTCGCATGCAGTTTCGCAACAACTGCGACGTCCTGCTCATCGACGATATCCAGTTCATCGGCGGCAAAGACTCCACCCAGGAAGAATTCTTCCACACCTTCAACGCGCTCCACATGGCCGGCAAACAGATCGTCGTCACTTCCGATCGCCCGCCCAAATCCCTGCCCGGCATCGAAGATCGCCTGGCCAGCCGCTTCGCCTGGGGCCTGCTCGCTGATATCCAGCCGCCCGAAATCGAAACCCGCCTGGCCATTCTCGAAAAGAAAGCCGAAGCCGACGGCATCAAGCTCACCAAAGAAGTCGGCATGCTTTTGGCCAGCAGCATCCGCTCCAACGTGCGCGAACTCGAAGGCACGCTCATGCGCCTCGGCGCCCAGGCCATGCTCCTTGGCAGCCCGCTCAATCTTGATTTCGCGCGCCAGATGCTCAAGCGCATGCACGTCGAACAAGATCGCAAAATCTCCGCCGAACAGATCATCCGCGCCGTCGCCGAACACTTCGGCATCACCATCGCCGACATCAAAGGCTCTCGACGCACACGCAACATCAGCGTTCCCCGCCAGCTCGCCATGTACCTGGCCCGAAAACACACGCCCGATTCCTTCCCCGAGCTCGGGCGAACCTTCGGCGGTAAAGATCACACCACCGTACTGGCCGCCTGCCGCAAGGTCGAAGACCTCGTGGCCGAGGACGATCCCGAAATCGTCACTTCTCTCGATGAACTCGAGGCGATTCTGATTCACTGACGCACACCAGAACGCACAGATCGGAACCACTTTCTGTTTTTGCGCCCGAAATCCACAGATCCCGGGCGCAAAACGCTTTGCGCGCCCCACATTGGGACGCATCTTCAAACTCCGGCAACGCATTCGATTTTCAATCCGTTGCAAGCGGCTCGCAACTTGACTTCCCGGCACTGATGATGTTTTATGGCCGCGCTTTCCCCGGCGGGAATATTTTGTCTCCGGGAATTCAGGTTCACCGGGAATAAGCAAGTCTGTCTCACGTTGTCGCTTACAGATAATGTTGACTGTGAGAGGGCTTCGGCTCAGGTTAGCTTTTTATTTGGATCCTATAGAACGTAACGCAATAATGTAAGGAATCTGTCATGAGCAAAAGAACGTACCAACCAAGCACCATCAAGCGTCGCCGCACCCATGGCTTTCGTGCTCGCATGAAAACCGTTGGTGGTCGCCTCGTTATCAAGCGTCGCCGCGCACGTGGCCGCAACGTCCTGGCTACACCCAAGTACACCAAGTAATTCGTACACAACCTTTTTGTTACATGCCTATGCCCAGCAATGCCTGTCCTTCGAGCGTGGAGATTCATTCCGGGGCGCATGTGCCTTTTCGCGACGACGAGCGCTTCCGCAAACAAGAAAGATTGCGAAAGCGCTCTGAATTTTTGCATACCCAGCGAAAGGGATACCGGCGAGCTGGCAAATATCTGGTCGTGTATGCAAATCCGAACGGCGCTGACTTTGCGCGCATTGGTCTGACCGTTGCGCGCAAAGTCGGTAACGCCGTGACTCGAAACATCTGGAAGCGTCAGCTCCGAGAAATCTTTCGAACCCACAAACAAAACCTGCCCACTGGCTACGACTTTGTGGTGATCGTCAAAGCTGGCGTCGAACCCGTCTCATCGCAGATCCTGAAAGAAGAATTCCTGCGGCTGGCTGTGGCCACCTCGAATCGGCGCAAGAAAGAAGAATAGGCGGTGTAAGTGGAGCCCAAACTCGACGAAAAACAGCGCAACGGCTGCACACAGGCCGAGGAACAATCAACCGCCCCGCCGGAGCGGCACGATTGCGCGTTGCACCAGCACCCCCACGATTCCAACCTTGTACCTTCCGATGATTCTCCCGGGACAACCCATCGCCTGAGCCTGTTTGCCTGGCTGGGCGTGCTCTTTGTCCGTTTTTATCAGCGATTTATTTCCCCTTTATTGCCTCCCGCGTGCCGCTACCAACCCAGCTGCTCGCAATACATGCTCATTGCCCTCCGGCGCCATGGTTTTTTGCGAGGCGGATGGATGGGTATCAAGCGCATTGGGCGATGTCACCCCTTCCACGAAGGCGGCTACGATCCCGTCCCGTAGTTCGGTAGACCTATCGACCTGGCGTCGAACTCTTAGCCGAAAAGATTGAGTGTTATGGAACAAAAGCGTCTCGTCCTTGCAATGGTTTTAAGCGGCATCGTCCTGCTTTTCTGGCAACTCTTTCTGGCTCCGCCGCCGCCCGAGATCACGCCCGATCAGGCCCAGCAGGCCAGCATCGAGCAGCCGGCCGGCGAAAACTCCCAGGCCCAGCAACCTGCCAACAGCCCGGTCACCGAGCCAGCCGCGCCCGCGCCTCCTCCGCAACCGGTCGTACAGCACGAAGAGCGCCATGATGTGCTCCTCACGCCGAACTTCCGCGTAGAGCTGACCAACAAAAACGCCGCCGTGCGCGCCGTCTCGATCATCGAACCCACGCAGTACGCCGAACGCGGTGACTTGCTCGACGCCTTCCCCGAAAACGTCCAGCACCACCCGTTCTCCATCGAGCTGCTCGACAGCCCCGTGCTGAACATTCCGGCCAACACCGTCTACGAATTCGTAGAAGATCAGAGCACACGCCTGAGCGACGGCCAGGAAGGTTACTCCAAAATCACTTATCGCTACCGCGATCCGGCCAACCGGTTTCACGTCGACAAAATCTTCAGCGTCAACGTCGAAAAACCCTTCATGGTCGAACTCGCCGTCCAGATCGTGAACCACCACACCGATCCGATGGGTGCACGCATCGCGCTGGACGTCTATGGAATGCCCCAGCCCGATCTCAAAACCAACTTCCTCGATTTCCGTCCCGACGAACTCCAGGGCGTCTGCCGTTTTGACAAAGACACCGAACGTCTTCTCTTCCAGAAAGCGACCTCGGACAGCGTCATCTCCACCGGACAGATCTTCTGGGGCGGTACCGATACCCGCTACTTCCTGCTCGCTGGCGTTCCGCTCGAACCCGCCCAGCGCTGCGAAATCTCCCGGGTAGATAACGATTTCATGCGCACCCGTGTGGTCGGCAACGCCTTCACCGTCGCCCAAAACACAAGCTCCACCAGCAACTTCCTGCTCTACATGGGCCCCAAAGATTACGACGTTCTCAAAAACTCCGGCCATCGCCTGGAAGACAGCGTCGACTTCGGCCTTTTGACCATGCTCGCCCGCCCGCTGCGCTGGCTGCTCGTTATGTTCAACAGCTTCCTCGGAAACTGGGGCGTGGCCATCATCTTTTTGACCCTGCTCATCAAGCTTTTGACCTGGCCCATCACCAACAAAGCCTACGTCAACACCGAGCGCATGAAGCTCATCCAGCCCAAGCTCAAGGAGCTCAACGAGAAGTACGAAAACGATCCGCAGAGAAAAACCGAAGAGACCATGAAGCTCTTCAAGGAAAACAAGGTCAATCCGCTCGGCTGCCTGCCCATGCTCATCCAGATGCCCGTGCTCTACGGCCTGTTTGTCATGATCTACAACTCCGTCGAGCTCTACCACGCCAAGTTTTTCCTCTGGTACACCGACCTCTCCGCGCCCGATCCGTACTTCGTGCTGCCCATCCTGATGGGCGCCGTCATGGTGCTCCAGCAGCGCATGACGCCCATGGACCCGGGCAACAAGCAGATGGCCACAATGATGAAAATCATGCCCATCGTCTTCACTGCCTTCATGCTCTTCTTACCGTCCGGCCTGGTTCTCTACTACTTTGTGAACCTCGTGCTCGGCGTCGGGCAGCAGTATATGATCAAGCGTAAATTCGAGCAGGGCAACATCGCCTGAATCCGTGTCGCACTGATATCTATTTTTGAATGTTGAGGAACCATCCTATGGCGGACGAAACACAACCCAAAACGGCCACTACAGACGCTGGCAAAACCGATACTCCGGCTGAAAACCAGGCGGCTGAACCCAAAGCCGCCAAAAAGCCGGCTGCCAAAAAACCGGCCGCATCCAAAAAATCAGCCGCCAAAGACAAAGAAGCCGCCGCTCCCAAAGCGGAAGCTCCCAAGAAATCAGCGGGCAGAAAACCAGCCGCCAAAAAGGACGCTTCCGCCAAAGAAACCACCGCGGAAGCTCCTGCAACCCAGGCTGGCGCCGAAGCTGCGGCTCCCGAAAAACCGGCTCCCAAAAAAGCTGAAAAGGCCGACAAAGTAGATAAGAAAGTAGAGAAGAAGGCTGAAAAGGCTGATAAAAAAGCTGAAAAGGCCGAGAAAAAGGCCGAGGCTCCTAAGAAAGAGTCTTCCAAGAAAGAGTCTTCCAAAAAGGAAAGTTCCAAAAAGGAGACGTCTAAAAAGGACAAGGAAAAGGCCGAAAAGCCCGCTGCCAAAGCCGATGTGAAACCCTACGAAGCACCCGCCGAAGGCCGCAAATCTGCCCGGGGCCGCGTCGCCCAGAAAGTCGCCGACGCTCCGGAAGCCGACGCAACCAGTCCGGCGCCCGAAGCAGCGGCCGCTCCCGCGGTCGAAAACGTTGAAACGGTGGAAACACCTGAAAAAACCGAGAACAAAAAATCGTCCGGCCGCAGATCTTCGCGCCGTGGCCGCTCCTCCGACAAATCCCGCGAAGCCCGGGCGTCGGAAGCAGCTCCCGCAGAAGCAGCTCCTGTAGAAACACCTGTAGAAACTGTAGAAGAAGCCGCCGCGGAAACTGTTGCCGAAGTTTCCGAACCGAAAGCACCCGAAGCTGCGCCTGAGCCGGAACCCGTCAAAGAAAGCTCGCCAGAGGAACTGCTCGAGCGCGGCGCGCACTGGCTCAAAGAACTTTTCGTGCGCATGAACCTGGAAGCAAAGGTCGAAACCCGCGAGCAGGAAACCGACCTGTTGTTCAACATCAGCGTTCTCGAAGAATCCCAGGCCAGCCAGACTCTCACCGGTCGCACGCTTGAATCGATCCAGACCCTGCTGGCCGATGTGCTCTCCGAGCGCGGCATCGGACGCGTCATCGTGGACATCGACGGCTACCTCCAGAACCGCGACACGGAGCTGTCCGCCATCGCGGCCCGGCTTGCGAAAGCTGCGCGTAAGGTCAACGGCGCCATCACCATCGCCGGCCTCAACGCCCACGAACGCCGCGTGATCCACAAAAGCCTGGAAAACGAAAAAGACCTGAAAACCGAAAGCACCGACGTCGGAACCTTCCGCAAACTTCGGATTTTCAACAAAAAGTGAGTTCCCCCGCAGTGATGCTCTCCCACACAACGATCGCCGCCATCGCCACGCCTCCGGGGCGGGGCGGCGTGGGCATTGTGCGCGTAAGCGGCCCGGCCGCGGCCGATATTCTGCACGCACTTGTCCCCGATTTTCCTCCTGATTTCCCCACCCACAAACTGCGCCTGTCCAACATTCTCGATGCCGACGGCGAACTGATCGACGTCTCGCTCGTCGTCCTGATGCGCGGCCCGCACAGTTACACTGGCGAAGACGTCGTCGAATTTCAGTGCCACGGCGGCCCGATTATCTTGCGCCGCGTGCTCGACGCCGCGCTGCACGCAGGCGCCGACGTTGCCGAACCCGGCCAGTTCACGCAGCGCGCCTTCTTGAACGGACGCCTCGATTTAACCCAGGCCGAAGCCGTCGCCGACCTCATCAATGCCACCACCGCCAGCGCCCACAAACTCGCCATCGACCACCTCCAGGGCCAGCTCGGAACCGCCATCGAGGACCTGGTCGAACGCGTCGCGCAGGCCGCCATTCTGGTGGAAGCCGCCATTGACTTCAGCCACGAAGAACACGTCTACCAGATCGAATCCGCCGAGGTCCGAAAACGCGTCGAGCATGTCCTGGGCGAATTGCGCAGCCTGCGCGGACGCTTTGACGAAGGCCGCCGCCAGCGCGAAGGCGTCCACGCCGTCATCCTCGGCCCCACCAACGCCGGAAAATCCACCTTGTTCAACCTGTTGCACGGCACCGACCGCGCCATCGTCACGGACATCGCCGGTACGACGCGCGACTTCCTCGAAGAAGAAATCCACCTGGGTGGCGTGGCCCTGCGCCTGGTCGACACCGCCGGCCTGCGCGTTACTGCCGACCAGGTCGAGGCCATCGGCATTGAACGCAGCCGCGCGCTCGGCGACCAGGCCGACCTTGTTTTGCGTCTGGTCGACCAGAACCAGGGACTCACCCCGGAAGAGCGCACCGAAATCGAAGCACTCCTTGCAACCGGCCGCCCGCTGATCGTCATCATCAACAAAACCGATCTACCCTCCTGCCTCACTCCCGACGACGAACAGCTTCTGGCCCGCGCCCCGCACGTCGTTCGCACCTCGCTGCGCGAACATGCCGGCACCGAAACGCTGCGCCAGATCCTCACCGAAGTCTGCCACGAACTCACCACTGCCGAAGGCGTTCTCATCAGCCGCACGCGCCACCTGCAGGCTGTCCTGCGCGGCATCGCCGCCCTGGAACGCACGCTGGACGCGCTTGATCAAGAAATGGAATATGAATTCCTCGCCCTCGACATCCGCGAAGCCCTGGACGCGCTCGGTGACATCACCGGCCACATCACCAGCGACGACATCCTGAATCGGATCTTCGGCGAGTTTTGTGTGGGCAAATAAAGGCCCGGCCCCTGTCTCAGAGACGGGAGCCGGACCCGTGTTGGCGCCGGATTTTTACGTTTTGGTGTTTTTTGGGGGGTGATGCCCGGTCACCCTGTGTTTTTGCGCAAAATGACAAAAAACGTTTTTCGATGCCGGGTCGAGGGAAATGGGTCAGCGAGTGAATTCCCTTGATGCCGGGTCGAGGGAAATGGGTCAACGGGTGAATTCTCTCGATGCCGGGTCGAGGGAAATGGGTCAACGGGTGAATTCTCTCGATGCCGGGTCGA
>JBEBUW010000032.1:0-39616 GCA_040393065.1 Lujinxingia vulgaris
ACACGTGTCCCAGGGGCAGAGCCCCAGGGCTGGCACGGCGCCAGCGCGCTCCGCGAAGGGCAGAGCCCTCGCTGCGCGGTGCCCGGGTTAGGTTTCGGACGTCCGAGTAGAGATGTGGGTGTGTCAGGTTGGCGCACTCGGGCGTCTGAGTAGGGTGAGGCGCGTGGGGAGAAATAGGTTTCGGAGGCAGGAAGTGGGGTTCTGGGGCGTGGAGGAATGCGTTTCCCGGGAAGGAAGTGGAGTTCTGTGCCTGGAGGATGTGGGTTTCCAGGGCAGGAAGAGGAGTTCTGTGTGTGGAGGATGTGGGTTTCCAGGGCAGGAAGTGGAGTTCTGTGTGTAGGGAAATGCGTTTCCAGGGCGTTCGGCCAGTAAATACGGGCATTGGCGCAAAGGAACGTAAAAATCACAGCCAGGGTGTGTGGGGTTGGGTGGTATTGGTTGTGATGGGGAGAGATGTTGGGTGAATGTTTGTGGTAAGGAGAAAGTTATTAGAGGCGGGCGTGGGCCGTGGTTGAGACGATTATTCGAGGAATAGAAGATGGCGAAGGTTCGGACGATTTATGTCTGTCAGGAGTGTGCGCACGAGTCGGCGCGGTGGTTGGGGCGCTGTCCGGGGTGTGAGGCATGGAATAGCTTTGTGGAGGAGGCACGGGGGGGGGAGCCGGCGGCGGCCAGTGTGAGCGATCGGGCCCGGGCCGGGTTCGGGGCTGAGAGCGGCGGGGACGCGGTGCGGATGGGGGATGTGAGTCAGGCGGCGGAAGACCGGATCTTGAGCGGGATTTCGGAGCTGGATCGGGTGTTGGGGGGCGGGTTTGTGCATGGCGGGGTGGTGTTGCTGGGCGGAGATCCGGGGATCGGGAAGTCGACGTTGTCGTTGCAAGTGGCGGCGTGTTTTGCGTCGAAGGGACATGATGTTTTGTATGTTTCCGGCGAGGAAAGTCTGAAGCAGTTGAAGATGCGGGGGGATCGTCTGAATGTGGATGCGACGGATGTGGTGGTGTTGTGTGAAACCAGTCTGGAGCGGGTGGAGAAACGGTTGCGGGAGCAGACGCCGCAGTTGTTGATCATGGATTCGATTCAGACGTTGGCGACGGAGAATCTGACGTCGTCGCCGGGCAGTGTGGCGCAGCTTCGGGAGGTGACGGCGGCGTTGACGCAGCTTGCGAAGGGGCTTGGGATTCCGACAGTGCTGGTGGGGCATGTGACCAAGGAAGGCAGCATTGCGGGGCCGAAGGTGCTGGAACATATGGTGGATACGGTTTTGTATTTTGAGGGGCAGCCGGGGTTGAGCCAGCGGATTTTGCGGGCGGTGAAGAATCGCTATGGTTCGACCAATGAAATTGGCGTGTTTGAGATGCGGGGCGACGGGTTGCACGAGATTGTGAATCCGTCGGAGATGTTTTTGGCGGAGCGTCCGCACGGGGCGGCGGGTAGTGTGGTTGTTCCGGTGGTGGAGGGTTCGCGGCCGCTTCTGGTGGAGATGCAGGCGCTGGTGAGTCCGACAAGTTATGGGCCGCCGCGGATTACGGCGGTGGGCGTGGATAGCAATCGGGTGCTGTTGCTTTTGAACATCATCGAAAAGCGCACGGGGCTGAAGGTTGCGGGCCAGGATGTGTTTGTGAACGTGGCGGGCGGCGTGCGGGTGAACGAGCCGGCGGTGGATCTTGCGATTGTGACGGCGGTGTTGTCGAGCTATCTGGATCGCGCGGTGCCGCAGGGCATGATGGTGTTCGGAGAGGTCGGGTTGACCGGCGAGGTACGGGCGGTGTCGCTGGCTGTTGGGAGGCTGGGGGAGGCGCAGAAGCTCGGGTTTACGCGGGCGGCGCTGCCGCGTGGGAATCAGCCTGCGGTGGATGAGCACTATCAGGGCACGAAAAAGTCGTCGGCGCGGGATATTGATGAGGCGTTAAAGCCAGCGGGGCCGTCGGGATTTAAGCTGGAGTATGTGCGGACGCTGGCCGATGCGATTCGGGCGACTTTCGGGGCGGATGTGCTTTCGTGAAGGTCAGGATGGTTAGAATTTAAAGCCGACGTTGAAGCCGGGTTGAAGCTGGAAGGTGCTGTTGGTGACGCCTTCGATTTTAGGGGGCGGTGTGTGGGTGAGTTCGAAGGTGATGGTATTGCCGAGGACGTTGCCGAAGGGAATGAGAATGAGTGCGGCGATGGGCCCGGCGCCAAGGGATGCCTGCGCGAGCAGTGCGGATGAGGCCAGTCCGACCAGGCCGGAGAGTATGGCGCTGCCGAAGGCGCCGCGTCGGTTGCCGACCATTTTGACGACGATCGGGGTGACGACAAATGCAGCGCCGACTAAGAGTACGGTGCCCATCGTGGCGATGGTGACGGGTGCGCATGCGTGGGGTGCGTCGGGATCGTTGGGGCAATCCATGTAGCTGAGTCCCCAGAAGAGGAGTCCGCTGGAGGCCGCGGCTGCGGTCCAGACGCCCAGGCCGGCGGCGTTTTCGAGAAAGAAGCGTTGCGCGCCCGAGGGGCGTGTTTCTTGCTCGAGTTCATACGGGTTTTGTTGGGCAAAGGAAGTGGCGGGGAACGCAAAGGTCAGAGAAATCAGGCCGATGCAGAGAAAAACGCTGAGGAGGGAATGAGTATTTGTTTTTAACACGACAAAATCACGACGAAGAAAAGAGGAGGGATGAGGAAAAAGTCAAAAAGCAATGGCTGAGGTCATTTACAACGCAAAACAAAGCGTGAGTCAAATTGCCCCACGACAAGCCGGAGGGATGTTGCTAGGTTAGGTGGGTGGATGCGAAATTGATTTCGTGTTTAATCTTTGTTGTTGGTACAGGCTAAAACCTGGTGATGAATTCACCCGCTCTACTAAGGACATGTGCTATGAGCAATACGACACTTTCACGGCGTGATTTTCTTCAACGTGCAGCCATCATCGGCATGGCTGTTGCGGGTGCAGGCACGTTTTTGGCGGCTTGCGACAAAGGTGGCGGCGGGGCGTCTTCTGGCAACAATCAGGCTGGAGGAGCGCCTCAGGCCAGTGGGCTGGATTGCACCGATGTCAGCGGATTGAGTGAGCCGCAAAAAGCGACGCGCACCAATAATGCGTATGTCGAGAAGTCGACGACAGCCGGGCAGGATTGCGCGAACTGCGCGTTGTTCACCGAGCCCACCGAAGCCGGCGGCTGCGGTGGTTGCGCGGTGGTTGCCGGACCGATCAATCCGGCTGGTTGGTGCAAGCTCTGGGTTGCCAAGGCTTGATGTTGTTTTTAGTCTCTGGGCGGAAACTTTTCGAGTTTTCGCTGCAGCGTGCGCCGGTGGATATCCAGCCGGCGCGCTGCTTCTGAGATATTTCCGCCACAGTCGGCGAGCACGCGGTTGATGTGCTCCCATTCGGCTCTGGCGAGTGAAGGAGCCTGGTATTCGTGCTGGGCTCCTTCCATTGGTGCAGCTTCTCCGCGAGAAAAGGCCGCGATGATGTCGTCGACATCGGCCGGTTTTTGCAGGTAGTTGAGCGCACCGAGTCGAACCGCATCAATGGCGGTGGCGATGCTTCCGTATCCGGTCAAAATTACGATTTTGGTGTAGGCGTCGATTTTGAGCAGGTCGCGCACGACTTCCAGGCCGCTCTGGCCGGGCATTTTCAGGTCGACGATGGCCCATTCGGGGGAATCTTCGCGTGCTTTCTGGAGTGCTTCGGTGTGGTTGGCCGCTTTGCGGACGTCGAAATTCCGGTCGGTAAAGGCGCGTGCCAGCCGGTCGCGGAACACTTCGTCGTCGTCTACGATCAGGACGCTGTGGCCCTGGTTATCGAAATTATCGGTGTTTGTGGTTGATGCGTGCATTTGCAGGCTCCTTGGGTTGAGGAAGGTGAACCCGAACGGTCGTTCCCTGGCCGCTTTCGGACTGAATCGTGAGTTTACCGCCGATGTTTTCTACCAGCGTCTGTGCGAGAAAAACACCTAAACCCATGCCTTTTCCCTGGGGTTTGGTGGTGAAAAAGGGTTCGCGGACGCGTTCGAGAACGTCGTCGGTCATGCCGTGGCCGCAGTCGTAGATTTCGATGATGAGATGATTTTGTTTCAGGTGCATGTGGATATCGACGAGCTGGTCGGGGGCCGAGGCGTCGAGCGCGTTGTTGACCAGACCGCGTAAGGCCTGGGCGAGTGCGCTGGGCGGAACAGTGATGACGGTGTCGGGGGGGAAAGTGATGAATTTCTGGATTGCGTTGGTTTGTGGAATGCCGTCGAGAATCAGTGCAATAAAGTCTTTTGCAGCAATCGGGCGCGCCAGCTCGCCGGGCGATTCGCCAGCGTCGGCGGACATTTGTTTGAGAATTGCACGGCATCGCTTGACCTGTTCGTGGATCAGGCGTGCGTCTTCGAGGAGTTCGTCGTCGGCGCCTTGTTTTTCGAGGTTGCGTTGCAGTTCGCTTGCGACCAGGCCGATGGTGGCAAGCGGGGTTGAGAATTCGTGCGCGGCGCCGGCGGCCAGTGTGGCCAGAGAGGCGAGTTTTTCGTCGCGCATTTGTTCTTCGCGCACGCGGACGAGTTCGGCTTCGCGCAAGAGCAGGGCACGCTGAATTTTGTTGATAAAGAATGCGACGACGCCGGCCGTGACGGCGAAAGCCACCCAGCGTCCTTGTGTTTCGATATCCCAGGCGCCGGGGCGGTAGGTCCATTCGAGCGCGTGGGTTTCGTACTCAAAAAAGAGGATGCCGTAGCAAACAATGCTTAAGACGGCGACCAGCCATGTCCAGAAGGCGCGCAAAACCAGAGCGGCCAGGGCAATGTGGATGAATAATAAGAGGCTGAAGGGGTTGAAAGAGCCGCCGCTCCAGTACAAAAGACTGGTTAAGAAAAGGATGTCGATAACCAGCACAAAACCGATGAGTGATTCGGTGCCGATTTGATGTTTTCGGGACCAGGCGGCCAGGGCAATGTTGGAAAGGGTTTCGGCGGCCACCAGGCCCAGCAAGATGTGGTAGGGAAACTGAATGCCTATGCCGAACCAGGAAGCGAGGATGACCATGGTCTGGCCGAAAATTGCAACCCAGCGCAGGCGAATCAGCCAGTGTACGTTGAGTTGATGGATTTCGGTGGAGCTTCGCAGCGGCGAAATTTCTTTTGTAAACGTGGGATTTTTCAATGTTGGTTCACAGGGTCGGTACAGATTAAAAGGCAAAACTAACAACAGGATGACAGCAGGATTTATGCTGTGCTAACGTGCCCGGATGTGATGTTACCCCTTCGCAGGTAAACGAGAGTCATGGTTCGAACATCATTTCAGCACGTGTTGAAAACTACCCTGTCCTTAACAGTAATCAGCGGCCCGGATACGGGGCTGACGCGGACGTATGAGCACGGTCGGATAACGCTTGGCCGTGATTCGCGCAATGATTTTGTGTTGAGTGATGGCTTTGTTTCGAATCATCACGCAGAGTTTTTGCTTCGTCAGGACGGCCTTCTCTACCGCGACCTCCGCAGTCGTCACGGCTCCTTGATACTCGCCGATCAGCTCTCCTTGCAACTGCATGATGCGCAAAAAGAAACGCAGGCGGTGATTCCTGTGGAGGAGGCGGAGGTTCAGGTGGGCTCGACGCGGATTCGTCTGAAGATTACCGAGCAAAAGGCGGTAAATCTGGTGACGAAGGATGGCGAGCGCGACCCGGTTTCGCAAGAGATTTCTCTGGAAGAGATTACGCCGCATGGCGGAACGCGTCAGCGGTTTATTACGACGGCGCATCAGCCGGTGCAGGCGCTCAGCCAGCGGTTTGAGGGGCAGGATAAACGGCTGGAGGTGCTGTTTCGGTTGGCCGGACAGCTCAACGGTTTGACGGGGCTGGATGATATTCTGGGTTTGATCGTCGAGGCGGTTTTTGACGCGTTTCCGGCGGCGAATTTTTTCGCTGTGCTGCCCGGGGAAGATTACGAGACGGTGAAGACGCGCAAGCCGTTGATGTCGCGGGTCCGCGGGCAGGTGGGCGAAGGGACGGAGGCGCAGGAATCGACGTTGAGTCGGAGTATTTTGCAGCGCGTGATCGAGACGCGGGAAAGTGTGCTGTTTGTGAAGGATTCGCTGGGGACGAATGTTTCGCAGAGCATCATTGATGGAAAAATCACAGCGTGTATGTGCGCGCCGCTTGTGGGGCAACGTTCGCTGTTGGGTGTGATGCTGGTCGATACGCACGGCAAGGGCAGTTTGTTCAGTCGTAGAGACCTGGATTTGTTTACGATTTTTGCGTCGAATGCGGCGTTTGCCATCGAGCGGGCGCGGTTGTCGGAGAGCATTCTTGAGATGTTCGAAGGCTTTGTGGGCGCGAGCGTAAACGCGATTGAGGGACGTGATCCGGCGACGGCCGGGCACAGCGCACGGGTTGCGCGCTATACGATTGAGCTTGCGGAAGTGGTCAATCGTATTGAGACCGGAGTTCTGGCCGATATTCGTCTGAATGAGGATGAGTTGGTGGAGCTGCGCTATGCGGCGTTGCTGCATGATTTCGGCAAAATTGCGGTGCGTGAAGAGGTGCTGCAAAAGGATGCGCGCTTGAGTGCGGCGCGGATGGAAGTGATCGAGGAGCGTTTCGAGACGATTGCGGAAGCGGCGCATCGGGATTTGTATCGAGAAATTGTGCAGGAGGTGCAAGCGGGGAGGTTTTCGTTGCCGAAGGAGCAGCACTGGCTGGAGCTGGAGGCGCGGCATACGCATTTTGTGCATGAGCTGGCGGAGCTATTGCAGTGGATTCGCCAGGTTTCGATGGCTTCGCTGGTTACCGAGGAGCAGCGTGCGCGTTTGCGCAGGCTGGGGCAGCGCCTGTTTGTGGATTCGCGCGGCCGGCAGCGGCCCTTTCTGACGGCGGATGAGGTGGAAGAGCTGTGCATTCCTCGCGGGACGTTGAGCGAGCTGGAATGGGAGAATATGCGGAGTCATGCTGCGTTCAGTGAGGAGTATTTGCGGCGGATTCCGTGGAGTCGGGAATTGCAAAAGGTGCCGTGTATTGCCGGGGCGCATCATGAAAAGTTGGATGGGTCGGGGTATCCGAAGGGACTGGTGGGGGAGGCGATTTTGCCGCAGGTTCGGATGCTGACGATTGCCGATATTTTTGATGCGCTGACGGCCAGTGATCGACCGTATCGGAAGGCAGCTTCCGTGGAAAAGGCGATCAAGGTGCTTCGGCAGGATGCTGCCGCGCAGCAGCTGGATGCAGATCTGGTCGATGTTTTTGCACGGCTGGTTGTGCCGCGCATCGGGGATGTGATTCCGCAGCGGCAAGTTTAACAGCCTGTTATTGATTGCTTGATTTATTTGGGGACGTTGCGTTCGAGGCGACGGGTGCGGGCTTCTTCGGCTTCGCGCATGCGTGCGTCTTCGGCAAATACGGCTGCGCGGAGGGAGTCAAAGTCGCTGTCGGTGGCAGGCGAGAAACCGGTGAGGCGTTGGTTGTCGCCAAGGCGTGGGATGTTGAGGTGCCGGGCCGGGTCGAAGTCCAGGGCAGCGCGTTGGATTCGCTCGCGCATGGCATCTTCGAGGTGTGCGCCGGCGACGAATACATCCTGGGGAATGTAGCCGGTGATGGCGAGCTGACGGATTTGTCCGGTGCGGATTCCGAATTCGTTGGCGGATAAAAAGGCGCCGGAGTAGGTGGCGGTGGCGTCGCATTTGTTGGCGATCAGATCGCGCAGGGCCTGGAAGTGGTCGCCGCTCCAGTGGATTTCGCTAAAGAATGCATCGGGATCGTAGCCGGCGCGGCGGATGTATTCGCGTGGCAAGAAGTATCCGGTTGTGGAGTTCTGGTCGATGAAGCAAAAGCGCTGGTCTTTGAGGTCGTCCAAGCCGGTGATCTTGGCGTCGGTGCGGACCAGGAGCAAGGCGTCGCTGTGTGTTCCGCCGTCGAATTGTTTGATGGCAAGCAGCTGGATATCGGGCAGGGCTTGTTTGGTGCGGACGTACAGCAGGGGGGGCATGACGGCAAGTGCGACTTCTCCCTCGCTGAGCATTCGTTGTAAGTCCGCGTAATCATTGGCGAGTTTGAAGGGAGAGGGTCGGCCGGTGGATTGTTCGAGGTAGGTGTGGAAGGGGCGCATTTCTTCGCGCAGGATTTCTGGGTCGACCGTGGGAGCCCAGCCAATGGCGAGCGGTTCGCCGAGGAGGATCGCGGTGTTTTCGGGTGTTTTTTCGGTGACGGGCGGGCGAGATTGGATGATGACGATTGCGGCGGCCACGACGAGCAGAACGACAATGGCCAGGGCTGCGGCGCGGATGTAGTTGGCTTTTGCCGGCGTTGGTGTGGCGTGTGCGTCGGGTGTGTGTGCAATGCTCTGGGTGCCGAGGCCGGGTTTTGAGGCGTGTGCTTGCGTCCAGGGAAGTTCGGTGTCGGGGCGTGAGGTTTGTGCCTGGTTGTTCAGAAGGGCGCCGGGGCGATCGACAATGGTTTTGGCGAAGTCGTTGGGCAGGGCGCTCTGGTGTGATTTTGAGCTGGAGTGGGAGTTTGAGTTCGAGCCGGTCATGTGGAGCAGGCTGCGTCGTTCGGGATCGGTGAGCTTGCGTTCCAGGGCACTCTGGAGGGTTGCGCGACGTTCGTCCAGGTAGCGGCCGGCGACCTGAGAGACAAATTGGGCAATCTGGTCGTCGCCGGTGGGGAGGTCGGATTTCTGGCAGGCGCTGAGCAGGGCCTGGCGCATTTGTTCGGCGGTTTCGTAGCGGTGGCGCGGATCACCGGCGAGTGCTTTGAAGATGACGCGTTCCAGGGCGGGTGGAATGGTGGGGTCGATCGAGCTGGGTGCGGGGACGTCGCCGCGGATGATCGACTGCATCATTTCGAGTTCGGTGCGTCTTTTGAAGAGGCGTTGGCCGGTGCAGAGTTCCCAGAGGACGATGCCAAGTGCGAAGATGTCGGATCGTCGGTCGAGGTTCTGGTGCAGGCATTGTTCGGGAGAAAGGTAGGCGAATTTGCCTTTCAGGCTGCCGGAATAGGTGGCTTCGACGCCTTCGGTGGCTTTGGCGACGCCGAAGTCGAGGAGTTTTACGTTGCCTTCGGTGGTGCACATCAGGTTGTGCGGTGAAATATCGCGGTGGACCAGGCCGATGGGTTTGCCTTCCATGTCGCGCAGCTCGTGGGCTGCGTGCAGGCCGCGGCAGGCCTGTTCGATGATGCTGGTGGAAACACTGTGCGAGAAGGCAATGCCTTGTTCTTCGGCGAGTAGTTGGAGTTCACGCAGGGTGCTGCCGTGAATGTACTCCATCGCGATGTGGTAGGAGTTGTTTTCGTGGCCGAGATCGTAAATTTGGACAACGTTGGGGTGGGAAAGGCCGGCAACGAAGCGTGCTTCGCGCGTGAACATTTCCACAAACGAGGGTTGATCGGCCAGGTGCGGCAGAATTCTTTTGATGACGACCAGGCGTTCCAGACCGGCAATTCCGCGTTCTCTGGCGAGGAAAAGCTCAGCCATGCCACCAATAGCCAGCCGTGTAACAAGCTCGTAGCGGCCGATCATTACTGGTTTTTGAATGGATGTTTCGGTCACGGCGCCCTCAGTTAGTCGCCTTAAAGAGGCTGTACGTACTATACGCGGATTTCTCGAAAATGCATCTGAAGAACGATGATGTCATCGTATAGACATAGAAATCGGATGCAACCTGGAGAAGTTCGGGTTAGCGTCGTTCTGGAAAGAAGTCACGAAGTAAACTTTGCCATAAGAGTTGTAATGAAGAAAATAAATCTCCGAAATCTACTGAGCGTGCTGGTTCTCCTGGTGTTGAGCGTTTTTGTGGCTGCGGGTTGTAAGCCTGCGGTGTGCAGCCAGATGGTGCGCTGTTGCGAGGAAGTCATTGAGGTCGAGGGCGTGGGAGCGGCCTGCGGTCCGATGGCGAAAGAGTTGAGCAATGAGGCCACCTGCGAGTCTGTCCTCCAGACGATTGGTTATATGATGGAGGACAGACAGCAGGAATTGCCGCAGGCGTGTCGGATGTAAGTCGGGTCGTGCTCAAGGGATTTGCACGATGGTGAGCTCGCCGACGGACTCGGAGCTGAAGTGATGGCGCGGAGTTTGTTCGCGGTTGTCGCGGCGCGCTTCGTCGGGCACGTGGTTGCTTACGAAGTGGACGATTTCGTTGAGTGTGATGGCGTTGTTCTGGTCGAGATCGGCCTGACCGCGTAGCGCTTCGAACAGATAATGCGAGAACAGTCCGTGGTTGCCGTCTTGTGTGGTTCCGGTGATTTCGTTGGCGCCCGCGGCGGCGATCATCGCGAATTGCAGGGGTGTGGGCACGACGGTGAATTCCTGAACGGGAACCAGGGGGCGTGTGCCTGCGGCCAGGACGCTGCGTCCGCCGGAGCCTGAGAAGCAGGCATCGACCATCATGACGACCTGTTGGACGCCGAGGTTCTGGAGGCGTTCGGCGATGTTGTCGACGCCGATGCCCTGGCGTTCGATGAAGCGTGGATCGCCATCCCAGGGAACGAGGTAGCCTTTGCCGGTCTGGGGATCGGGTGCGCCGTGGCCTGCGAAGAAGAAGTACACGCGGGAGTCCGGTTTGACGTTTTTGGGCAGCCAGTCTTCGAGGTAGGAATCGAGCGAAGATTTGGTGGCGCCGTCGTCGGTCAAAAGAATGATGTTGCGGCGCGGGACACCGAGGGTGGTTTCGGCGATGTCGGCAAAGGTTTTTGCGTCGGCCAGCGCGGCGGACGAAGGCGGCAGGGTGCCGCGGTAGGTTTCGATGCCGATGACGATGGCGAAATCGTTGGGAGACTGTTTTCCGCTAATGGTTGCGCCGGAGCTGCCGTTGTTGCTGTTGTTATTGGGGGCAGGCTTCGTGGGCGAAGTGGTCGGGCGGCGTTCTTCGAGCGGGCCGGCCAGTGCCATGGCGCTGAGTGTGCGGTGGGAGCGGCTGGCGGCTTCGCGCACTTGCGGATCGGCGTCGTCTCTGGCGGTAGATTGCAGCGCGGCGAGGACGTCGGGTGCAGGATAGGCGATCTTTACCAGCGCGTTGGCGGCTTCCTGCCGGATTGCGGCATGGGGCGAAGCCAGGGCGGCGACCACAGCGTGGAGTCCATCGCGGCCTTCGGGGCCAAGTTCGGCCAGGGTGTAGACGGCGGCGTAGGGATTGAGGCGCGCAGCTTCGGGGGCGGCTTTGGCGCCGTGGCGTCGGGCGGCCCGGGCCAGGATCGGGCAGCTGTAATCGTTGTG
Organism: Lujinxingia vulgaris; assembly: GCA_040393065.1. Classification (GTDB taxonomy): domain Bacteria; phylum Myxococcota_A; class Bradymonadia; order Bradymonadales; family Bradymonadaceae; genus JACCWM01. The sequence continues at coordinate 11,151 of JBEBUW010000032.1, forward strand.
GTCTTTTGCGCTGATGGCTGGCGTCGACGAGGTGGAAGCTGGCGTCGGAGCGGCTGCGACGGCAGGCACGGTTTCCTGCTTTTGCATTGTGGGCCGAGGCTTTTTAGAGAACCGACTCTCTCTGGTTTCTCTGGCTTCTCTGACTTTTCGGGCATCGTCGGTTTCTTGAGCGCCCGCATTTGTTAGATTGGTCGCCTCGGCTAACTGAGCTTCTGCGGTTTCTCGGGTCGCTTGAGTTTCTCTGGCCTCTCGAGCTTCCCTGGCTTCTCTGGATTCGCGGGCCGATCTGGCGGCCGGCGATTCTTCGCTGTAGGTGCAATACAGGCTGAGCGCTTCCAGCATCGGCCCGAGCACGGGCTCGGTCTGGGTGGGATCGGCCATGGAAAGCGCCTCGGCCACATTGAAAGCGTCGTGGCCTGTGGCCGTACGCATGGCTTCGACCAGCTTTGCGGTGTTTTCAGGTGCGTTGAGGTCCGCGCCTTTGGGAATTCCGTATTTGGCGTACCAGGGCGCGCAGGCCGACAAACCAAGGGCAAGTAGCAAGGCGCAGCCCGTACCATAAAGATTTCTGGAGTTTGATCGTTTCACGGTGTTGCCTCGTCCAGTTCCGCGGAAAGTTGTTCAAGTTCTGCGTTGGAGCCGGTTTTTTCGGCGACGGTTTTCACGACTTCTTTTGCGCCGGCTTTTGCGTCTGCATCGGGGAAGAAAGCAAGGACTTTGACCAGGTACATGCTGCCTTCCGGGGTTTCGAGGCGTTCGGCCGGGCAGTAGCGCTCGTCTTTGACGCGTGAGGCCAGACCTTCGGCCGCGGCGGAGACGATGTCTTCGTCATCCAGGTAGCCTTGCAGGCTCGCGCGGGTGGTGGTCTGGGTCTGGATGTATTCGCCGAGGTAGTTGACGACCTGGGTGCGGGCGTTTCGCATGGCGTAGTTGCGCGCGACATCTTCGGTGGCGGCCGGCGGCGACACGCCGACGAAGTACTGACCGAGTTCGCTGCGCGGCGGGCGATCGGCCCAGGAGCAGTCGCTGATTTCGGCGTCCATGACGCGGAAGGCGAAGTACATATCGTCAAAGCTCATGGCGCGCTTCCAGGCCCAGCCGTCGGCGATCTGCAGGCTTGCGTCGCCGTGGTTTCCGGCGATGGTTACGCTTTCGCCGGTTGTGGCGGCAGCGTTTACGCCGGTTGCGCGGCCGGCTTGCTGATACAGTGTGCCGGTGCCCTGCCAGAATTCACCGATATATTTGCCGGAGCATGCGCCTGCGGCAGCTTCGCAGCACTGGGTGAAGCCGGCGTGATCTTCGATGTGAGCGACGAGTTTTTTGGTCAACTTGTACTGGACGCGTACTTCGGTGCCTTTCTCGCTGCCGTAGCCGGCCTGCGCGTTGGGCGTGCCGGTCATCGTGGATTCGATGCCCAGCGCGGCTTTGGCAGATTGCGAGCTCTGGTAATACTCGTTGAACTCACCGGCCGCGCGGACTTCTTTATATTTGATGAACTGGCTGCATTGGGTCTGGACGGCGCGGTTTTCGTCCACATCGCCGGCGGAAACATTGTTGGAAACAAACCGACCGATGAACATAGAAGGATCGTCGTCGAAGGAGGCGCGCAGATACACGCCTTCGCGGGGGCCAGAAACCGTCGGACCGGACGCAATCTGATTGGGATCTGGACGGTTCAGTTCCTCACCGGAGCTGCATCCCACAATGCTGGAAGCTGCCAGCGTCAGAATCAGCAGGGCGCCTGTTGAGGAAAAATATCTGGAGGATAGCAAAAATTTGTGGAATCGAATCGCCATGAAAAAGTCTCCAAGAAACATCGGGGATGTGAATTACAACGTTGGATAGAAAGTTTCGAACAAGCCTGAGACGTCTTCACGGTTATCATTATTCAGTGAATTTAGCGACCTGATGCGAGTTCTGATCGTAGAAAGTTTGCAATAAACTCCATAAAGTTACGTCGATGATACGGTTGAAGGTTCATGGGACTGGTTGCCCGGTGCATTTTGGGAGCGGGTATCGTATAGACGATGCATGGTCGATCGGTACTTTTTGAAAGCGTTTTGTAGAGAATTTCATGGAAAGCCAGATGATGAATAAAATGAGTTTTCGCCAGGCGTTGTGTTTTGCCATCGTTTTGTTGAGTGCTGCGTGCAGTACGACGCCGGTCGTCGAAACGTCGTCCCAGGCGCACGCGGTCAGGAAGGCGTCGGATCCGCAGGCATGCCGTGGCAATCTGGTTCCGCCGACTGGCTATCATCAGGAAACGGCTTTTGAGGTTTTGACCACGCCGAATGCAAGTGAAGTGGCGCTGGAGCGTGCGCGAACGCGTCTTCTGGAACGGATCTGTCAGGGCTATCGCTGCGATCAGGTCGCGGGAATGATCACGACCTGGAAGACCGATGATGACGGGGAGCAGGCGTGCGTGATGGCCGTCGTAAAACGCGATCAGGTGGAGGCGCTGTACGCTGCGCCGCGCCGGGATATGGAGCGCGATTTGCAACAGCTGGCGCAGGCAAGCGCGCAGGCTCTGGGCGTGGAAGGCCGCGCGCCGGTGGTGGTGATCGACACGATCAATGACAACGGCGTCAATGGCGGGCCGCGCGTCGAATGGTTGTACGGATTGATGTTGACGGCGCTCGGCAATCACGGCGTGAACACGGCGCATCGCCCGCAGCGCTGGTCGGGGCTGGGGTTGCCGGACAACGTGGACGGCGTGTTGCGCGGCAAAATCGCTGTACTGCCCGGCCAGGAAGCCATGCTCGAATTGAGCTGGGAGCTGGATCTGGGCGAAAGCGTGCGCGGCCTGGGTGCGGTGCGTTTTCCACAGGCTATCGCGCCCGAAATGGACGCGGAAACCTACCTTCCAGCACTGCCGGCCAACAGCGGCAACATTGCACTGCATATGGATACTCGCCCGGGCGGTGCGCTCTGCAATGGTCAGAATACAGAATTGTGGATCGAGGCCAGTGAGCCGCTTTTTGTGCGCGTGATCAATCTGTATGGCAAGGGCGACGGCGCGCTGGTGATTTATTCGAGCGGTGACCAAACCTTGCCGACAAATCGGCCGATTTCGCTCGGGCAGTTTCGGGCCGTCAAAGCCACCGACGTGCCGGTGGAACGGTTTTTGGTTGTTGCTGCGCCGACGCGAGAAGGGCTGGGCCGGTTTGACGAGATCGGGCAGGTGTGCCGATTGCCAAAAACCATGGCCTGGGAGCTGCACAACGGCCAGAACTTGCCGGCCGCTGCGCGGGATCATTTCGCGAGCACGGATTATCGCCTGATGTCGGGCGAGGAGTGCAGCGCGTTTGGCGATGTACCGCCGGGGAATCTGGCGGTGTTTAATGAGCTGCCTACGTGCTGGTGAGAGGTGGGCGGCGGTCCTAAATCGACGATCGCTTTGCCGTCCTCCTCGGGACGGCCTATCAGGCCTATCCCTCCGGGGACGGCTTCGCGCTCCTCAATTTATGACTCGCCGCGTGCGTTGGGTTTTGTTGGGGGGCTGCATGCGGCGGGTTGGGTGGTGTGCGGCGGGTTGGGTGGTTTGCGGCGTGGTGGTGATCGGAGAATTGGGTGGTTTGCGGCGTGGTGGTGATCGGAGAATTGGGTGGTTTGCGGCGTCCCCACCCGTCGGCTGACGCCGAGGGCTAAAACGACCGGCGGGGCTCCGCTCAGGCTGACGCCTGGCTGCGCGGGTTGGGGAGTAGTGGACAACGTGCAAAAGTGGGTTCGGGCACTTTTTGGAGCTGTGGACAACGCGAACAAGTGGGTTCGGGCACTTTATTGAGTTGTGGGCAACTAGAACAAGTGGGTTTGGGGCATTTTTTTGAGTTGTGGACAACGTGCAAAAGTGGGTTCGGGCACTTTTTTGAGTTGTGGACAACGCGAACAAGTGGGTTCGGGCACTTTTTTGAGTTGTGGACTGGGGATTAGAGGGGGAGGACGTCGATGGGGTCGCCGGCGTGGAGTTGGGCGGTGCCTTCTTCGATGTAGCCAAGGGCGTTGGCGCCGGAGAAAAGAGTGGCGTTGCCGGAGCTCTGGTCGGTGTGGGGGGTGAAGGTAGGGTCGGCGCCGGGATGGAAGTTCAGGTGGCCGCTCAGGTAGGCGCGGCGGCCGCGGGCGCCTTGGGTGGTGGCGGTGAGGCGTGCGCGGATGGTGGTGGGCATGGATTGTTCGAGGGCGCGGCCGCTGGCAATCGCGATGGCGGGGCGGACAAAGAGGTGGAAGCCGACGAAACTGGAGGCGGGATTGCCGGGCAGGCCGATGATCGGGGTCTGGCGCGCGTTGTTGGCGACGCCAAAGGCCAGGGGTTTGCCGGGTTTCAGGCGGATGCGCCAGAATTCCATGCCGCCGCTGAGTTCGTCGAGGACTTCGCGTACGTAGTCAAAGTCGCCGACGGAGACGCCGCCGGAGCTGATGACGATGTCGGCTGTGGCGATGGCGTTCTGGAAGGCGGCGTGGATGGTGTCGCGCTGGTCGCGGGCGATGGGAAGGACCAGGGGTGTGGCGCCGGCCTGGTGGGCGAGCGCTTCGAGCATGTAGGCGTTGGAGTTGACGATCTGGCCGGGGCCGGGTGTCTGGTCGAGTTCGATGAGTTCGTCGCCGGTGCTCAAAATCGCGACGACGGGCTTGCGGTAGACTTCGAGGATGCTCTGGCGAAAGCTGGCGAGCATGCCGATGTCGGCGGGGGAGATGACGGCGCCGGGTTGCAGGACGGGCTGGCCGGCTTTCATGTAGCTGCCGGCGTAGCGGACGTTTGCGCCTTTCTGGCTGCGGGGGAGTTCGTTGATGAGGACGAGGTCTTGGGTGTCGTCGGTTTTGCGCTCGCAGAGTTCTTGCTGGATGACGGTGTCGGCGCCGGGCGGCATGGGCGCGCCGGTCATGATGCGCATGGCCTGGCCGGGTTGCAGGGTTTGTTCGCTGGCGGTGCCGGCGGCGATGGTTGCAACGACGGTCAGGGCGTGGGGCAGGCTTTGGGGTGGCGCGACGTCCTCAAAACGGATTGCGTAGCCGTCCATCGCGGAGTTGTCAAAACGGGGCGCATCCTCGGGTGCCGCGATGGCGCGGGCCAGGGTGCGGCCGCAGGCCTGGGGTAGTGCGACGCGTTCGGAATGGGTGGTGGGAATGCGGCTGAGGATCTTTTCCTGCGCGGTTTCGACGGAGATGAATTCTTGCATGGGGTTGGGGAGGGGGTGAGGGGATTGGGAAACGGGCGGTGTGATGCGTGGAGGACGAAAAAATTGGGTGGTGTGATGCGTGGAGGACGAAAAAATTGGGCGGTGTGATGCGTGGCGGACGAAAAAATTGGGTGGTGTGATGCGTGGAGGACGAAAAAATTGGGTGGTGTGATGCGTGGCGGACGAAAAAATTGGGTGGTGTGACACGCACCCAGGGCCAGAGGCCCAGGGTTAGCACAACGTCAACGCGCTCCGCAGGGACCAGAGGCCCCGCTGCGCGGGTGGGCGTTTGTGGGTTGGATGAGTGAGGGGTGGGGGGAGTTTTATTCGGGGTTTTCGTCGGGTGTTTCGTCGTCGGAGTCCTCGGGTTTGGTGCGTGAGGTGACGCGGAAGTCTGCGTCGGCCGGTTCGGCGCCGGTGGCTCCGGGTGGTTTGGCCCAGTCGGGATTGCCGCAGGGAGAGTCTTTGAGGACTTCGGCCGTCGGTGCCGGTGCACTGGTTTGAATGACGCGGCGCTCGGTGGGAGCACGGTCGGCTTTCTGGGATTTTCCGCCGCAGGCCGTGGCGCCAGCGAGCAGGAAAATGGCCAGGAGAAAAGTAAGCGTGCGGGACAGGGAATTTGCCAGGGGTGCATTCATGGGTTTACTCGTCACAGATTGTTTTTGTGCGATTGTCGATATTGAAGAAAATGTTCTGGCAGTAGTCTGCGGATATTTCCGTGCCCGAGGGGAGGTTGTACTGGGAGAATACGCGGAAAGCCGGGTCGAGGAACCACTGGCCGCCGCTGTAGGTGTCGTATTTGTTCCAGGCAAAAGGCAGTTTGCCGAAGCTGATCTGGTCATTCGTGCAAAGTTTGTTGGGGAGAATGAGCGGCTTGCCTTCTTCGGCGCCTACCGGGCGGGCGGAGATGCCGGATGCGCGGTTGTCGGGTTTGTATTCGTTGTAGGTGGCGTACAATCCGCAGTTAAAATCCGAGCGGTTCAGCCAGAAGGTATCGACAAAGGGAAGGAGTTTGTAGGTCATTTCCTTGAGGCCGGTCGCGGCGTTCACCGTGGCGTCTGCAAAGCGCTGGGGTGATTCGCCCTGGCGCAATACGACACCGCGGTCGTTGCCGCCGGGGAATTGCTGCGTGTTGGCCGGGCAACGGTTGACGCCGGCTGTTTCGCCGCCGCGGACAAACCAGTTGCAGGGAATGTGGCGGCCGCTGGTGATGAAGAGCGGGAATTTTCCGCCGTCTTCAAACGCATCGTCGGGCACGCGCACAAGGCGCAGGGTTTCGCCCTGGGCGCGAATCGGGCTGGATTCGGGGCGATAGCTGAGAATCGGATCGAGCGAGGTGTCCTCGGCCAGCAGGCCTTCGACGAGGAGAACTTCGAGGGTTTCTTTGTCGACGGTGACGTTGATGCCGGTCAGGTCATGCTCGTGCACGCTTACCGGGGCGGTGTAGCTGCGCGCCGGGTAGTACAGAACGTAGTGCACGAAGTAGTGCGATTCGGTTTCGGTGACGTGGTAGTACACGTGAGCGCTGATGTTTGCGGTCACGGCGCCGGCGTTGGTTTTGTTGTTGTTGGCAATCAGGTCGCCGTCAAAATCTACGCGGGTCGGGATGTCGGTGTTCGGGCCAGTTCCCGTGGTGTTGCTGACGCCCTGGTAAATCACCGGCGCGAACATTTCGGCCAGCGTTTTGTGCTCGGTGGGCGGGTTGTGGCGCGTGTAGAAGAAGAATGTGTAGCGCTGGTAGAGCGAGTTTCCGGCTTCGTCGGCCAGATCCGGCGTGACGATGATCTCGTAACGGGCGGCCGCGCGCAGCGGTTTGGTGGGCGTGATCGAAGCCGTTTCGGTGGCTTCGTCATAGCTGAGCGAAACCTCGGTGACGTCGCGGCCGTCCGGGTCGCGCAGCTTCAACGAGAAATGGTTGAGCTTGGTCTGGTGATCCATACGCTTGTTGAAGGTCACCTTGATTTCGGTGTTGGTTTCGACGTTGAGCGCACCATCGGTCGGGAATACGGAAACAACGCGCGGGTTTGAAGTATCCGGCGGAACGTCGTGATCTTCGGTATCGGGCGGCGACCAGACGTCGGTATTATCACCCGTATCGTCCTCGCCCACTCCGGTGTCTCCTTCGGTCTGTGCACGTGCGCACTGGTTGGCAACGCAGATGTATCCGGCGGCGCAATCGCTGGGCTGCTCGCACTGTGCCGTGCTGGGCACGATGCATACGCCCTGGCGGCAGATCTGGTCGTCGTCGCAGTCGCTCTGATCACCGCAGGTGGCGCGCTCGCTCTCGGAACATGCGCTTGCAAAGGCAAGCAAGACAATCATCAACAGGGAAGCTAAATATTTCGGATGAAACCGGCGCATATAATCTCCATAAAATTGCCCACAACATCGGGCGCGATGCTAACAGAAGAACAGCCGTGTTAAAAGCTGCGGTTTGTGCGGAAGTTACTGGCGGAAACTTTCGTTTCAGGTGCTTGCACAGGGTTGTGCATAGTTGTCATCAGAGCCCAATTGGGCTACAGGTCGGTGCGTTTGCGCGCCGGATATCCTATCGAGAATGATGGAAAAATGAAGGCCAGACGTGATTTCTCGTCGTCACCCCGAACCGGGATTTTGATAGACCAAAAGTAGGCTGCATGTCGTACGAATCTTTTATCGCAAGGCGGCACTTAAAGAGTCGCGGCAAGAGCTTTTTGTCCACGATCACGATCATTGCCATTCTCGGCGTTTTTTTGGGCGTGATGGCGCTGACCAGTGTGGTCGCAGTGACGGGAGGCTTTCAGGAAGCATTTCGCGAGCGCGTGCTTGGGATCAATTCCCATATTCTGGTGCTCAAATACGGAATCGATTTTCGTGACTATCGCGAGATGCAGGAAATCGTAGAGAAAGTAGACGGCGTTCAGGCAAGCAGTCCGTTCGTGTTTCATGAAATGATTGCGACCAAGGGCAATCGCTCGGCCGGCATTCTGATCAAAGGAATTGAGCCGGAAACTGCCGAGACGGTCAGTGATCTGCCGCGCTATACGCTGGATGAGGGCGCGATCGGCAAGCTGACGTTTGATCGTTTTCCGCCCGATGGCGTGCATGGGCCGCCGAAGGTTCTGATCGGGCAGACGCTGGCCGACCGTCTGGATGCGAAAAAAGGCGACATGATTCAGGTGACCAGTCCGCTGGAGAGTCTGGATCCGGGACGCTGGAGTTCCAAAGAGCATCGGCCGTCGAGCGATTATTTTGAGGTCGTTGGGATCTATCGCAGCGGATTTCATGATTATGACAGCCGTCTGGTGATGACGGATTACCGGGCGTTGCAGGAGTTTTTTAAGCAACCGGATGTGGTGACCGGGCTGGATATTCGTGTGAATGACGTGTTTGCGGTGGGGCCGATTGCCGAGGATTTACGGACGGTTTTGCCGGAGGGCCGGTTCCGGGTGATGGACTGGCGACAGCTCAATCATAACCTGTTCACGAGTCTGGGATTGCAGCGTCTGGTGCTGGCGGTGCTGTTTTGCTTCATCGTGCTGGTCGCGTCCTTCAATATCGTCTGTACGTTGATCATGATCGTGCTGGAGAAGAACAAGGATATCGCGATCTTGAAGTCGATGGGCGCGACGAATTTCGGGATCATGAAGACGTTTATTTATCAGGGGCTGACGATTGGATTCATCGGAACGGTGAACGGATTGATCGGCGGCGCGCTGGTGTGTCTGGTGATCAAGAACACGAATTTCGGGCTCGATCCGAGTATTTATATGATCGACCATTTGCCGGTTCGCATGATTCCAATGGAGTTTCTGGCGGTGGGCGCGGCTGCGATGTTGATCAGTTTGCTGGCTACGATTGGTCCGTCGTGGTGGGCGGCGAGTTTGAAGCCGGTGGATGGGTTGCGTTACGACTGAGCGTCTCAGGGGGAAATATTGGGTGTTGGGTGGTGTGCGGCGTCCCCGCCCACGGTTTCACCGTGGGTTAGCACAGACGCTGCGCTGCGCACGGGTTTCACCCGGCTTCGCGGGTGGATGGGAGGGGATTGGGTGGTTTGCGGTGTGGTGGTGATCGGGGGATTGGGTGGTTTTTGGGCGTTCTCGCCCACGGTTTCACCGTGGGTTAGCACAGACGCTGCGCTGCGCACGGGTTTCACCCGGCTTCGCGGGTGGATGGGAGGGGATTGGGTGGTGTGGGTTGTGGTGGTGATCGGAGAATTGGGTGGTTTGCGTTGTGGTGGTGATCGGAGAATTGGGGGGCGTGCGGCGTTCCCACCCGTCGGCTGACGCCGAGGGCTAAAACGACCGGCGGCGCTCCGCTCAGGCTGACGCCTGGCTTCGCGGGTGGGTGGATTGTGGTTCGAGCACGATTTGACAACGCATGCACCGCGGAGCCGGACGAAGTCCGAGCGGAGCGCAGCGTCTGTGCTAGCCCCGCATGAAATGCGGGGTGTGACGTGTCGTTCCACCCAGTGGACGTGGTGGTGGATGGGGTTGGGTGGTTGTGTGTTGGTTCGACCGGGGGCGCGGGTGTCCGGTCTGGTATCGGTGGATGTTCAAAATCCTCTGTGGAGCCTGGCCGCGGTATGCTGGATATCCTGGTGGGGCTTTGTTGAGGCACTTTTGGGTATGTTGGATACCTTTTGGAGGCTCGTTGAGGCTTTTGGGGGTATGCCGGATACCTTTTGGAGGCTCGCGGAGGCTCTTTTGGGGTATGCCGGATACCTTTTGGAGGCTCGCGGAGGCTCTTTTGGGTATGCCAGATATCTTTGGGAGGCTCGCTACGTGTTGGGTGGGGATGGGCGTTAGCTGGCGATGCGGTGGTGCATGGATTGGGCGATGCGCTGGGCTTTTTGGGTGTGGGAGTCGGCGGAGGTGTGTTGGTTGAGGGCGCGGAGGGCGCGGGCGAGCATGTTGTGGCCGCGGTAGATGTCTTTGAGGATGTTGCGTTCGGTGGCGCGGGCAAGGCTTGCGTTGAGGTGGTCGAGTCCGAGGGCGACGTTCTGGCTGAGGATGCAGGAGGCGAAGGCTTTGATGTCGCGGGCGCGTTGTTCGCTGTAGTGGTCTGCGTTTTGTGCAGCGAGTTGGATGAGGTGTTCGGCGGTGTGGAGGGCGGCCTGTGGGTTGCCGGATTCGAGTTGGGTGACGGCGAGTTCGCGTGTGGCGTCGATGTGGAGTGCTTTGAGGTTGAATTGTTCGGCGGTTTGGACGGCGCGCTCGAGGTACAGGATTGCCTGGTCGTGGCGTCCGATGGTGTTGAAGAGGCGTGCTTCGGCGGAGTCTGCGCGGCATTCGATGGCGGGGATGCGTGTGCGGTTGGCGAGTTCGCGCAGGTCGCGCATGGGTTGTTCGGCGAGTTGGGGCATGTCGCGTTCGATGCGGATGCGGATGGTGCGGTGCAGCAGGGTTGCGTGTTCTAGCAGGTTCATGTGTCGGGTGCCCTGGAAGGAGAACAGGGTCAGGGCGCGCTCGAGCATGGATTGTGCGGTGGCGAGGTTTCCGTAGCGTTCGTGCCAGCCGGCCAGGGCGAGCAGGGATTGGGCGAGCAGGGCGGAGTCATTGAGGCCGCGGGCGGTGGTGGCGCTGCGCTGGAAGTAGGTGCGTGCGTCGTCGAGGTCGTCGTTTTGCATGGCCATCTGGCCAAGCAGGAGTTGGCCGCGGACGAAGGCGCGTTCGTTGCGAGATTTTTCGGCCAGGGCGGCCAGGGGTTGGAGCAGCGTGCGGCAGGTTTCGAGCTGGGAGGTCGCGAGCGCGAGTTCAGCGGCAGCGAGGATGAAGTTCATGCGTGCGTGGGGTGCGCCGAGGGATTCCTGGGCTAGCAGGGTTGCGCAGTACTGGAAGGTGTCGAGGCGGGTTTGTTGCCAGCCCTGTTCGTCGAGATACTGCGTGTAGGCTTCGGCCAGGCGGAGCATGCGGCGGCGTTCGCCGGCGATGGCGTTGAGGCGGATGAGTGTGGGGACCTGGTGCATGCCGTGGTTACGGTTGGCGTGGCTTGAGGGGATGTTGGTCATGGTGCCGAAGCTGTCGCCTGGGTTTCGGTGGGTGAAGTAGCGCACGAGCAGGTTGGCGATGGTGGCGGTCTGGGTGAAGCCGAGTGTTTCTTGCAGGCGCGCGGAGATGTTGTTGATGCCGCTGACGAACATTCCGGCTTCGGGGGTGCGGATGGCGCCGTGTTCCACAAGTTCGTTGAGAGCCGGCAGGATCTGGACCACGGGGACGTTGAGGATCATGGCCAGCTCGGCCTGCGAGAGTGCGCGTTCGGCCAGAGTGAGAAGGGCGAGCAGGTTTTTGGCGAGCGGGCTGATGTTCTGGAGTTCTTGCAGGGTGGGTGGTTCTTCGCCGGAGATGCGCAGGGCTTCGAGGTCTTCGGGGCGGCCGGTGTCGAAGGCGGCGCGCATGCTTTCGTCGGCGTTGGTGCATAACACGAGCATGACAGGCAGGCGTCCGATCTGGGCGATGATGTCGCGCAGGACGTCGAGTGTGAGGCGATCGACGCGCTCGACGTGGTTGATGATGAGGACGAGCGTGTTGGTTGCGGAGTAGGATTTTAAGATAGCGAGCACAAGTGCGGTGAGGTGCTGTCGTCGTTCCTGAGGGCCGATGCGGGGTTGTTCTTGCAGGTTCCAGATGCCGGCGAGCACGGAAATGGCCTGCGGGGAAACGTTGAGATATTGCAGGGCCTGGAGTGCGGCGTGGCGGGGATCGGCGGCGCCGGAGACGCTCTGTGTCATGTAGCGCTGGATCAGATCGCCCAGAACGCCGAAGGGGCGGTAGCGGTCATCGGACGTGGTGTGGATGGAGAAGGTCAGGGTGTTGGCGCGCCAGACAAGGGCTTCGCTCAAGCGGTCGGGCAGGTACTGGCGGCCGCGGCCGAGGCGACCGGAAGCGAGGACGGCTTTGCCCTGGCCGTGGCTGGCGGCGTTGAAGTAGTTTTCGAAGGCGCCGGGTAAGACGGGGAGTTCTTCGCCTGCGGAGCGGTCTTTGTTGAAGAGCTGCGAGAGTTTGGCGCTGGGCAGTGAGGAGCGGGTGGCTTCGGAGATTTCCAGCGAGCCGGTGGCGTCGGCGAGCAGGGCGTCGTTGAGATCGAAGGAGCTCTGGAGTTCGTGGAGGCTGATTTCTTCGAGGCCGACTTCGAGGATGGGTTCGTCGTATTGTTGGGTTCGGCTAAAGCGACGAAGTTCCTGCATGAAGATGGACAAAAAGTGGTTGTCGCCTTTGAGGTTGTTGGCGAAGAGGTAGCCGATGAGTTCTTCGTAGATGGTGCCGGCGCTGCTGGCGCGTCCGGAGGGTTGGAGCACGAGCATGGATTCCAGGGCGTGGACCAAGGGGCGGGGTAGATCGAGGATCTGGGTGATGGAGGGGATGTGTGCGTTGCGGGCGCGTTCGGCGACGACGTTTAAGTCTTCGTGTTCGTAGGGATGGGTTCCGGTGAGCATCTGGTAGAGCATCAGGCCCATGGCGAAGATGTCGGCCTGGGGTGTGTAGGGTTCGCCGCGCAGGACTTCGGGTGCGGTGTAGAGGTATCGGCGGCGCAGGTCGTCGTCGCTGAGGTTATTCAGTCCGTCCATGGCGCGGGAGATGCCGAAGTCGGTCAGTTTCACTTCGCCATCGAAGGAGAGCATGATGTTGCCCGGACAGAGGGAGCGGTGGACGATGTTGAGGCTGTTGAAGTTGAAGTCTTTTCTTCGGTGGGCGTAGTCAAGGCCTTTGGCGACTTCGCTGATGATGAAGACGGCGAGTTCCGGGGGCAGTGGTTTGCCGGCGCTGCGTGCCAGGTTCATGGTGCGGCCGAGGTCAAAGCCTTTGATGTACTCGGTGGCGATGTAGACGCGTTGTTGGGCGTCTTCGCGGCCAAGGTCGTAGACCTGTGCGACGTTGGCGTGGGAGAGGGAGACGGCGCGTTTGGCTTCTTCGATCAGGGTATCGACGAATCCGGGGATGGCGGCCAGGCCGAGGTGGATGACTTTGACGACCAGGATCTTTTCAAAACCTTCGACGCCGTGGCTTTTGGCTTTGTAGACGTCGGCCATGGGTCCGTGTGCAAGGCGTGCAACGAGCTGGTATTTGCCAAACTCTTCGGGTTGGGAAAGACGCTGGGTGTGATTCATGGGTGTAACTCCGTCCAGAAAGCGGGATCGTCAAAGCATGTGGTGCAACGCGTGGGTTACCATAATCGAAGGATCTGGATTTGTAACGTCGTGTGTTTTGGGTGGGACTATGAAAGGGGGAAAGAGGTTGTGCGCTTGCCAATTGAGGAAGGATTGCAGTAGAGAATCGATGCTCAGGCAATCAGGTTTTCTTCAGAAAAAGAGAAGTCTGAGTCATCCACTCATAGAGTTATGAATCACGTCAGATTTAATTGAAAGAATACGGGAGTAGAAGTGCGAATAAATAACCAGTCTTATTATGATGAATACGCCAACTGGTATGAGAATGAGCGCCATGAGGGCTATCATGCGATGATCGATGAGCTGGAGACGGATTTGTTGCTCCCGTATGTCCAGGGGCGTGATTGTCTGGAGGTGGGCTGCGGGACGGGTTTGATTTTGCGTCGTGTAGCGCCGCTGGCTCGGCGTGCGGTGGGGATTGATATCAGTCCGGGGATGCTGGAGAAGGCGGTCGAGCGCGGGTTGGAGGCGATCGAGGGGAGCGTGACGGATTTGCCGTTTGAGGACGAGTCGTTTGACGTGGTTTATAGCTTCAAGGTGCTTGCGCATGTGGAGGATATTGATCGTGCGCTGGCCGAGATGTCGCGTGTGACGCGTCCGGGCGGGCATTTGTTGTTGGAGTTTTATAATCCGATGAGCATTCGTTATTTGGCGAAATCGCTTGCGGGGCCGCAGAAGATTTCGGATGAGACGCATGAGGGAGCGGTGTTTACGCGCTGGGATCGTCCGTCGGATGTTGTGGAGAGGCTTCCCGCGGCGTTGAAAGTAGTGGATTATGCGGGGGTACGGATTTTCACGCCGGCTGCTTTTACGCATAAAGTTCCGGTGTTGGGCAGCGTGCTGCGTAAGCTGGAATTTGCGGGTCGTGATAGTCTGTTGAAATATTTTGGCGGCTTTCTGGTCGTTATTCTGCGAAAAGATGGCGTTTCTTCGTCGTGATTGTTGACTGGTATTTACCGTTGCCGGACTCGTAATCCTATGCAGACGCTCTACAAGGATACACTTTTTGATACAGATGGGCGGTTGCGGCTGGAGAATTTTGGGCCGGATGCGCGCGAGGTGATGAACGCGGTGCGCAGCTGGCTTGATCTTCTGGAGCGGCGGATGTTTTTGCCGCTGGATCTGACGATCGTGCTTGTGGAGCGTGGTCATGAGGAGTTGATCGCGCGTCTTGCTGCGGGCACAGAAGGGATGGTGGAGCCGGGGGAGCTGGCGGGACGGTTGCGGATTCTGGCGCGTGAGATTGAGGAAGATCCTTCGATTGATCGGCCGAGTTTGCAAAAGGCGTCGTTTTCGCGGGGATTTACGCGGATTTTAGAAGAGGCCTGGGAGCAGGTGCAGGGGCGTGAGCAGCCGCAGATTCGTGAGATCGATCTGGTTCGCAGTTTGATCTGGCGTGCGGAGGCAACGGAGTCGGCGTCGGTACGCTGGGCGATTCGTCGTTTGTCGGAGGGCAAGGGCGATCCGTTGTTTGATGATCGGGGTTTGCTGCGGCCGGCGGTTTTTGACGCGACGGTCAACAGCATGTTGCAGGGAACGATGAAGATCGCGGCCAGCCATGGCACGCCGTTTCTGGGGACGCCGCATTTGATTGCGATGCTGGGTTCGGTGAAGGATTCGATGTTGTGGCGCGCGGCGCGTGCGCGGGGCATGGAACCGGCGCGGCTCAGGGAGGAATTGATCCGGTTGATCGGAACCAAGCCGGAGCCGATTCCGGAGTTTTTGATCGGGCGCAAGACGCTGACGCCGCGGATGACGCGGATGCTGGCGTATGCGTATCGTCAGGCGACGAATGATAGCGCGAGCGGGAATCGGGTGGGCGAGTATCATATTCTGGAGAGTTTTCTGGCGGACGGGGGCTCGAGTCTGGAGCTTGTGCAGGCGCTGGGGCTGGAGGAGGAGATTCGCAATGTGATGGGGGAGCCGCGCGTTCATGTGATGGAAGCGTATCCGGTGGAAGCGGCGGTGCAGTTTGCGTCGAAGCGGCGTGTGTCGCCGACGTTGGATTTGTTGGGCCGTGATTTGACGGAGGAGGCGCTGGCCGGGAAGTTGCCGCATATCGTGGGGCGCGAGCAGGAGTTGCAGCGGATTTTTAATGTGTTGTTGCGCAAAGAGCAGCGCAATCCGTTGCTGACGGGTGAGGCCGGTGTGGGGAAAACGGCACTGGCTGTGGCGCTGGCGCAAGAGATTGCTTCGGGGCGCGCGCCGAAGAAGTTGCTGGGCTATCGCGTGATCGAGATCAATGGCGCGAGCTTGATGAGTGGCACGAGTTATCGCGGGGATCTGGAGGCGCGGATCAAGAGTCTGGTCGAGGAAGCGGCGCATGATGTGATTTTGTTTATCGACGAGGCGCATGCGGTGTTTTCGCCGCGTTCGGGGAGCAATGCGCCGGCGGAAGTGCCGAATCATTTTAAGAGTGCGCTGGCGTCGGGCACGATTGCGGTGGTGGGGGCGACGACGGAGGCGGAGTATCATCGCTGGTTTGAGCAAGATCCGGCGTTGAAGCGGCGGTTTGAGCGGATTGAGATTTCGGAGCCGAGTCGTGAGCTGACGCTTCCGATTTTGAATTCGTTGGTCGAGGAGCTGGAGCGCGATTATGAGGTGAAGGTCGACGAGGACGCGGTTGCGTGCGCGATTGATTTGTCGATTCGGTATTTGCCGGAGCAGCGTTTGCCGGACAAGGCCAAGAAGCTTTTGATGGATGCGTGTATTGCAGAGGCGAATCGGACGGTTTTTTCGTCGGAGCAAAAGGCGGCGCAGCAGGAGAATGGTGCGCTGGCTCGGGTGGGGCGAAGCTCGATTGCGCAGCAGGTGCATCTGAAGACCGGGATTCCGATCGATCGTTTGTTGCGTGGCGAGATCAACTGGTGGGTGGGGATTGAGGAGCGGCTCGGGGAAGTGGTTGTCGGGCAAGAGCAGGCGAGCGCGAGTGTGGCGCGCGCGCTGGTGCAGAGTCGGTTGTTGCATGCGGACAGTCAGCGGCCGTTGTCGGTGATGTTGTTTGTGGGGCCGAGTGGTGTGGGCAAGAGCACACTTGCGCAGGCGTTGGCGAACGAGGTTTTTAATGATCCGCGTGCGTTGATTCGGCTGGATATGACGGATTATCAGGAAGCGCATGCGTTGAGTCGCTTGATTGGCTCGCCGCCGGGTTATGTCGGTTATGAGGATGCGGATATGTTGGTGACACCGCTTCGTCGCAGGCCGAGTAGCGTGGTTTTGCTGGAGGATTTTGATCGTGCGCATCCTCGGATTCAGGAACGGATGATTCGGTTCATCGAGGAAGGTGAACTGGTGGATACGCGGGGAAATCGGGCGGACGCGAGCAACGCGGTGTTTGTTTTGACGATTCAGGCGCAGCCGACGACGTCGGGTGGCGTGATTGGTTTTGGGGCAGGGGCGCGGCGTGTTCAGGATGATTTGAGCGTGCAGCTCGAGTCGTTGCCGAATCAGGAGAGTCTGGCGCAGGTTCGCTCGCTGGTCGATGCGGTGGTGACGTTTGCGCCGCTGGGAGCGGGCGGTGCGAAGCCTGCGCTTGAACTGCTGGAGCGTCGAATCGGCCGGTTTATGGAGAGTATGTACAGCGAGTATAAAATGCGCGTGCAGCTGGGGGAGAGTTTGCGCGCGTATCTGGAGCAGCGAGCGGCGGCGTCAGCGAGTGGGCGTGATATTGATGCGCTGGTGAACGAGCAGTTGTATTCACCGATGACGGATGCGTTGCTGGCGGGCGTTGCTTCGGCAGAGCTGGAGCTTGTCCGGGATGCTGGGGAGGGCCGTGTGGTGGTGCGTGCTCTGGACGGGCGCAACTAGTCGATCGTTCTGCGAGCGCGGGGCCGGATGCAAAAGTTGCAAAACAGGTGCAATCGCAGAGGGTGCGCGGGCGGGTAGTTTATCGTTTGGAGAGGGTTTCGGCCTGCTCGGCTGTGAGGATGGTAGGCTGGGTGGCACTGCGTTTGCGGCGCGGCCTGTTTTGAAGAACTTCTTGTTCAAACTCAAGCACTTCGGCAAGCAGGTTGGCGTTGCAGGCCTGGCAGCGCGCGTGGATAATTTCGCGGCCGCCCAGGACCAGGCGAACTTTGAATTCGTTACATTTGAAGCAACAAACTTGAAAAACCAAGGGGATCTCCAATTTCTGAGAGAAACTGCGCTGCCTGCTGGCGGAATCTTCCGAGAAGTCTTTATAAATTGCCAGGCAAGTGAGGCTATTGAGCGGTCGAGATGGATGAATGATAGCTTGTTATGATGCGTGCTGACAAATATGTGTGTGAAGTCAGGACTGATTCGGTTTCTGGGGAGCCGTGGGCGGTGGAACCGGTAAACGATAAACACCTTCCCAGCGGTTCCAGCGCAAAATCTGTGGTTCGGCAGCCGGGTTTCCGTCTGCGTCGAATGTGGTCAGGCGGATAAATCGGTGATTCATGCCTTGCAGGAATTCGTAATTTCCCAGGCGTTGCAGTGGCTGATCGCTGGCGTTGCGCCGGGCCAGGGTCTGGTCGAAAATGATGCCCAGGTCGTTGCCGATTACTTTGTAAATCCGTGCTTTATAGAGGATGGCGCCGTCGGGTTGTGGCTCGGCCAGGTGGACCAGGAGTTGCAGGGCGTTGTTCTGGACCAGGCGAACGGGCAGTGCGATTTCTGCATTGAATTCGCTGAAGTCCGCGGATGCGGCCGTGTCGGCGAGGCTACGCTGGGCGGCCAGTCGGCCGTTGGAGTAGATTTTGATGCTGTTGCCGGGAATTACGACAGCGAGGCTTTCCTGATTGCGCAGAAAATTGCCGGCCATGACGTGGGCGTTGGAAGGAAGGGAAACGCCGTATTTTTGTTCGGCAGCGCGGCGTTCGGCATCGGAAGAAACGTCGACGCGAGCGCTTGCTTCCACGACATCCACAACTTTGTGTGCCTGGGCCAGACGGGCAGCTTGTTCGGGAGATTTCTGGGCGGACTCGCGTGTCAGAGTGCGCTGGCGTGGTGTGGGGACGCCTTCATCGGTTTCTTCGGCGCCCAGACTTTGCAAATCCCCGGGTTGGCTGTTGGCAGCGACTTCGTCTTCTTCTCCTTCCTCGTCGCCTTCTTCGTGTTCGCCGTCTTCGTGGTACGCGGCGTGAGCATCGTCTTCGCTCTCGTCATATTGAGAGGGATCTTCGAGTTCGTCAGACGGCGATTGCGCTGCCAGCATATCTGCGCTGCAGACGCATTCTTCAGGCGGATAGAAAATATAATGGAAAACTCCGCATCCACTGGAGAGTGTAAGCAAGAGCACTAAAAACAGTGACTTCGCGGTCAGGGAGAGAGTTTTTGAGCGTTGAACAGCGCGGGATTGTGATAAAAAGGGAGCCAAAACGAGCCTCAAGACAGCATTAGATCAATCGCGAAACAACCTCAGGCGTAAAGAGCATGAGTCGTCAGGCGATGCGCGGGACGAGCCTGACCGAGAGGATTTATACGCCAGATAAGAGGATTGTGCCAGAACTGTCCTCTGTAATTATACAGGTTTACCGGATTTGCCGGGTTCTGGGCGTGATGGTCTACATGCAAATAGAATACAGGGGAGTTTTTCGCACGGAGCGTGGCGCTGCGGCGAGTTTTCAGGGGTTGAGCATGGAGATGTTGAAGGTAGGTGTTGCCGAGCGTGTCCAGTAGCGCAGGTGAACGCTTTGCATGCCGCGTTCGGTGGTGCCAAGTTCCAGAGCTGTTGCGTAGGACATGTCGAGGATTCCGCGCCAGTTATGGTGGTGGGAGCTGGATACGATATAATCCCAGCTTCCGTGCGCGGTGTGGATTCCATAGGGGCCGCGATCGTTGATGCGGCACCAGACGCGTCGGCGATTGGCACGATTTTCGATCAGAACCATCGTATCAAAGGGCAGGGTTCGATGTGCGCAGGTGAACTGTTTGGGATCGAAGGGTTCGCCGTTTGCGGTAA
Organism: Lujinxingia vulgaris; assembly: GCA_040393065.1. Taxonomy (GTDB): domain Bacteria; phylum Myxococcota_A; class Bradymonadia; order Bradymonadales; family Bradymonadaceae; genus JACCWM01. The sequence continues at coordinate 30,391 of JBEBUW010000032.1, forward strand.
CGCTTCCGTGCCAGGCGCCATCTCCGTACCAGGAAGCAATGCCGGTTTCCTGGATCGGGGGAACTTCGATTGATGCAACATCGGTTGATTCAGCCGTTTCAAAGTGGGAAGCCATCGCCAGCAGAATCGCCCATTTCACAAGTGACATGCGGGTCTCTCTAAAGGGTTGTTCCAACGACAACGAGGCAAAACTTCAGCCTTCTTGGTTGCCGAAAACCAGACTTGCGCGAAACTGCTTAGAACAACGCGGGAACAAAGTCACCAATGAATCCATGTCAAGAGAACTCATTTTATCGCTGGAGGATGCATTCGTGCAGCGTGCCATGCGCGGCCCTGCAAGGTGTAAGAAAATTAACGGTCGGGCAGCAAACGGGCCTGCGATTCGGAAGGGCCGATCGCTAAGACGGTGGAAAATTGCGATGATTCAGATTTTATGACCCGGGTCCCGGAATGCTCAAAAGCCATAAACAGCTTGACAGCAATGGTCCAAATGCGGTTGGTAGCTTCGCTTAACTCGAAATGTCCGTCGGCGTATTCCATTGTCGGCATGAGTTTTGTATAGTGATACGGATGTGATATCGCGTTCGCATCGGATGTCGATTTTGTTTAACAGTTACAAATGTACGGTCCGCTAAGGAGGATTTTAGATGCAACGACCCATGAAATGGTGGATGTCAGCCGGGCTGGCACTCGCCGCGATGTTGGCTTTTGGCGCAGGATGCGCGCAAGATGTCGGTGACATCGATCGCACACAGCCCGATAAGCTTAAAAAATCGACGTTCCAAACGGACGACGAGTGGTATTATCGCCAGACTGTTGTGCAAACAGACATGCAGGGTAGCGTAATTTTCGCTGCTCTCGAATCAGATCTGAAGCGCATCCGTTGGGAAGTTACCGAGAAGACGCTGTATGCGTATTCCACGGTCGATCTGGCTGATGGCCTGACCGAGGGATTTGAGGATCAGGAAACGCTCCGCCTTGGTGCGGTTGCTGCGTTCCCGATTACGTCGCACTTTGACGTTCGTCGCTCCTACAACTCGGCAACGGGTGAGCAGAGCAACGTCATCGAGGAAAACAGCTCGGATCGTCCCTGGTACGAGCGCGAGTACATGCGCGTTGACTGGTCGTCCAACCGGGTCGACGGTCGTGGTATGTTCCAGAACTATCTGGGATTGACGGCGGCAACGAGCATTCGTTCGCCGGAATTCCAGGGCAAGGTGGACCCGAACCGTACGCGCATCAGCGATGACTATGTTGATACGGTCACCGAGTTTAACTACGAACCGGACATCATGCAGTGCTATTCTGCGTATGGTCTGGATGCGATCTTTAGCTGTGATGCAGGTCGTGTAAGCGTGCGTTCGTCGTTCTTGAAAGCTGAGCCGGAAGGCACCCGCTATCAGGCGTTCAACTACACGGACAACGTGGAGATCACCGGCCAGAACAATGAGCCGATGTTGACCTCGTCGATTTACGACTCCTCGCTTGGCTTCATTCTGGAAGTAGAGTGTGATCAAAATACGGAGCGTTTCTTCAATCGTAACTACGGCACCACTTCGCTTGGCGAGTGCTCGGCGGCTACTTTTGATATGTTCTCGCGCTTTGGTTACTTCCGTACCGAGCGGATAGAGTGGGATCGTTTTGCAGGTGCCCCTGAAGTATCACGTCGTTACTATGCGAACCGCTGGAATATCTGGCAGAGCATGTTCGATGAGAACGGCAAGCTGCTTGACGCCAAAAACCGTATTCCCAAGCCGATTACCTATCATCTCAACCTTGAGTATCCGGAGATGATGTTTGATGCCGCTCAGGTCGTTGCCCAGGATTGGGACAACGCATTCCGCGGTGCCGTCAAAATCGCTATGGGTATTGATGATGCCAAACTCGACAGCATTCTCGAAGCTGAGTACGGCCACACCAATATGTTCCGCATTGTAGAAAACAGCTGTCATCCGGGGCCTCTGGCTGCATGGAAGGCTGCACATGGTTCGGACAAATCTGCAGATCGCAGCAGCGTTCGCGAGATCTTCGAAAACTACACGGGCGACAAAGATGGCGATGCTCTGGTGTCGGCTCTCTGGGCTCTGGACAACAGAACTCGCACGGAAATGTGCGCCGAGCTTGAGTACGCAACCGAGAAGCGCTCGGACAAAAAAGAGCGTTTCACCTGGGAGCGTGTTGGCGATCTTCGTTACAGCTTCTTCAACTGGGTTGAGTCGGATGTGCCCTGGGCCGGTTATGGTCCCTCGGCTGCTGACCCGAAAACCGGTGAGCTGATCAGCGGTAACGCAAACTTTGCCGGTGGTTATATCCGCCGCAGCGCAACCTATGCAGCGGACCTGATTCAGTTCTTCAACGGCGAGATCGATCAGAATGATCTGCGTTTCGGTAATCAGATTCGTAAAGACCTGATTCGTCGCGCGGAAGGCCGTCGTTCAAGCCCGCTGACGGCAGAAGGCAAGCGTGAGCTGGCTCTTCGCAGTGGCGTGCAGCCGGTTTCGGCAAGCCCGACCAACTTTGAGTCGCGTCCAGAGTTCAAAGATCTCGATCCGTTCATTCAGAAGCATGGCGCCAAGCGTTTGATGGCTGAAGCCGATCGCATTGCAACCCTTGGTAAAGAAGCCAAGCGTATGGATACGCGCCGTATTGAGTTCCTGGATCGTCCGGAAGTCAAAAACATGCTTCTGAAAGATCCTGAGATGATGATGGCTGTCAAAGCCATGGCGTTCGAGCGTTTCGGACCTGAGCCGGATGAGCATGCGCTGCATCAGTCGTATCTCGAGCTTTTCGATCCGTCGCTGGCTCATGATCGTTACAAAGCACGCAACCGTTTCCTCTCGGATCGCAACATTCTTACCTATGACGGTATGCTGCGCTCGCTGGAAACTCTGGTGACGTATCGTGGCGTTGCAGACTTCTTCCGCGATAAACCGCGTGAAGAAATCATCGACTACTTCCTGAAGAAGATGTTCATCGGAACGCAGCTTCATGAAATCGGTCATACCGTGGGTCTGCGTCATAACTTCGCGGCAAGCACCGACGCTCTGAACTATCACGACGAATACTGGCTGATTGAGAAGGCCGTCGCCGATGGTCTGATTGCGAAGGAAGATGTCCACAGCCTCAGTGGTCCCATTGTGAAGGAGATTGTGGGTCGTGATGACGTCGATTACCTGAGCCAGGATGAGTTCCGTCTTGCCAGCGTTATGGACTACACCGGTGATCTGACCGGCCGTTTCGCAGGTCTTGGAAAGTACGACATCGCAGCGATCAACTTTGTCTATGCTGAGCACGTAGAGCAGTGGAAAGATGAGATTCCTCTTCCCAACTTGCTGTCCAACGAAACCTGGCTGAGCGACTACAAAGAGCTGCCACGTATTTTTGCGAACGAGGGTGGTACCGGTGTTGCGCGTGATGTGGAAACGCAGCTGCGCGGTATTGATGTCATCGTCAATGGCCGTACCTGGGTTCCGATCAGCCAGGCCAAGGAAACTCGCCGTCAGGGCATCATCTCCAACACCAGCAACTGGGCGGCCAATCAGCTGAACCAGAGCAAACAGCCGTACATTGACCGCTCGGTTGAATACAAATTCTGCACCGACGATCAGAACGGAAACACGCTCAACTGCGCAATTTACGACTACGGTGCAAACCAGAAAGAGGTCGTAAACCACGCGTTTGATACGTACCGCGCATTCCAGCCGTTCTGGCGCTACAAGCGTCACCAGATCAATCGTAACTGGGAGAACTACAGCAGCTACATCGGCCGCGTTCAGAGCACGCTCGAAACGATCGATACGCCCTTCCGTTACTTCTCGATCTACCGCTGGTGGGATCTGGGTACCTTCACCGACGACCTTCGTGATGCTGCTATCGACGCGCTCAACTTCTATGGTGAGCTGCTGGCAATGCCCGAGCCCGGCATCTACTGCCCGTTCGGTGTATCCACCGATGGAATCGACTCGAACTGGTACTATGACCTGAACGATGTGTACGTGCCTGCACGCTGGGATAGAAACCGTGGAACCTGTGCAAACAGCATCACGATTAACCCGGGCGACGGTCAGTACTACGGCTTTGATTTCACCGATGAGTATGAATACCGCGTCGAGCGCGTCGGTACCTATATCGACAAGAGCGTTGCGACGCAGATGATGTTCGACATCAGTGCAGACTTCGCCGGTAGTGCGTTCTTCACCGACTTCCGTGCAACGAACATTTCGTACTGGACGCTCTTCCGTAAGGAATTCCTCCAGATGATTCGCGGCATCCTGCTTGGTGATTATCACGGGTTCGGTGGTGTAATTGACAACATGGGCAAATATGAGCCGCCGGTTGTTGTCAGCAAAGAGAACTTCGGCCGTGGTCTGCCCAATCCGCAAAATGGCATGAAGCGTATCTACACCCCGGTTAGCTTCAATCATCAGTTCAATATGCTGGTTGGTGGTATGATTTCGGCATCGGGTTGGGAAGACCGTCAGGTTGACTTCGCTCAGTATGTCAAAGTTGCTGTGAGCAATGATGAGATGCAGGACTTCCCGGCTGGCTGGGATATCGCAGTGTTCGAACATCCGGTCTCCGGTCAGATCTACCGCGCACCGCAAACGGCTGATGGCGAGTCGATCACGTATGACATGCTCCTGTGGGCCAACGAGCTCAAGGCGGATTACCTGGATGCTGTTGTCACACGTGACGCTGCAGCCGTAGGCTCTGCTGCCTGGGAAGTTGCGAACCGCGCAGTCAGCGCTCGCAGCGAGCAGCTTGAAGATGTCGTCGCGAAAATCGACGCCATCCGTTATGTCTGGGCAGCACTCGGAGCGAATGCTCTGCGCTAAGCCTCATCAGAAAATGGCTTCCTGTTGGATTTTCTGACAGCAAGCCGTTCTGACACAGCAATTTGCTCTCAGGCCGCGAGTGTGATGAAACGCACTCGCGGCCTTTTTTTATGTTTTTGTTATGGAGACTATGGATGAAAAGCCAAAATTTGCTGATTCGATCGTTGCTGGTTGCTGGTCTTTCGATAGCTATTGCTGCCTGTTCTTCGGAGTCGGACAACGAAACATCCAATCATGCTGAAGCGGATGTTTCTCATCAGGAAGACACCGGTTTTGGGGAGGATGAGGAAGATGCCGTTGAGCAGGAAGACACCGGCCAGGAACCGGATGTGCAGGAGCAGGAAGAAGACACCGGCCCGGTCGTGCGTGATCCGATCACATCGCTCGAATACCAGATGATCCGGCCTGGCTGCCCCACTTCGAATTGCGGTGTGAAGATTGCTATCAATACGATTGCCGGCTCCATTCGCCGTGCGCTCGATGGGGTAGGGCGCCTGTATATAATTTCTGCAGATGAAATCGCTGATTTCAAAGCGCGTGTGCTTACCGAGGACACCATTGCCAGAATGCAAGGCGATGGCTGGGACTGTCCCGAGCCGCCGTCCGACGAGGAGCAGGAAGTCGCCATGAAGTATGTTCTGGAAGGGCGCGTACTGTTTGAGGAGGATTATGAACTGGTCACGCACGATATTACGGGGTGCGTTATCAGCGAAGATGCTGAGCTGATGGCCATGCTCGATGTCTTCCAGGAGCTTCGGTTTAAGTATTATCCAAACGACGCAGACTGAAGAATGCGGCACTCTTGCTTTGTCGTATACATCGGCCGGCCCGGCAGCCACCAAAGCTTACGAGCTGGCACCTGGGTGTCATCGCGAGAGCCCTGAGGGGTGGCGGACCTGTGACTTTATGGCGCAGCCGGCACCCTTCAGGGGTGACGAAGTGAGTGTTGGGTGTGGACGCGGCACCCCTCGGGGGTGTTTGCGCTCAGGGTTGGGTGTGGGTCCGTCACCCCCAAGGGGTGCCGGATAGGCCTTTGACTGTCGACCTGTTCAGTTCTTCGAGCCGTCTTACACCGTCATTTCATGGGTGGAGAATCAGGCGAAATGTGCCTGGATGCGTTGATTACGCGCATCGAAAATCGCTTCGATCTCGGAAGAGAGCGCTTTTTCGATGATGGTCCCGAGGCCAAAGACTTTGATCTTGTACTCCAGCTCATGCACAAGCTTTGTGCTGCCGGAGCCGGCTGCTGTGGCGCTTACGCGACCGGCGGTTGTGTAGCGCTCCTGCCAGTGGGCGGGCGCATCTGCGACGATCTGGAAGCTCGCCAGGTTGTTGGCAAGATTCCAGGTCAGGTGCTCTTCCCAGAAAACGGTCGGGGGAGCTTTGGATTCGTATTTTTTAAGGAATCCGGGCAGGCGCGTGGTCGCTTCGTAGCGAAGGATCTGTTGAGGAGCCGATGATTTCTCGGTCACGGCAATGATGCCGCCGGTTTGCACTTCATTCAGGTCTTGCACATATTGCGGGCCTGTCAGGTATTCAATGATGGCGTCCGGGGTTGCGTTGACGAGAATAGAGCGTTCAATTTTCATGATTGAGCCTGGGTTCAGTAAAAGTCGCGTTTGCGGAAAACAATATATGCGCCGCCCAGCAAAAATGCGACATAAACCGCGGCGTAGCCCGTGGCGGTGAGCAAATACGACATGGGAACGGGCAGGGCGTGCGTGAGTTCGAACGAAAGATTGAGTTTTTCTAAATCCGGGACAATCATCAGCACGACATCGATCACATGGCGCACAGGATTTCCGGTTTTGGCAAAAGCCGCGCCGGCTTCATGAAGCTGCGGCGTGAGGTTTCCGACCAGAAAAACCGAAAACGTAAACAGTGCGCTGAGCAATGTGGTGGAAAAACTGCTGAAGAAAATGGCCGCGGCTGTGATGATGGCGAGTTGCAGGAACAAGCCGTAATAGGCAGCGAAAAGCTGGGCTGTGATCGCGTAGTCCAGAAAGGTAGCGATGCCGATGGTCATCGCAAAAAGCAGCAGCAAACACAGCGTGATCATCACAAGGCTGGCTACAAATTTACCGACCAGAAAAGTGCCGCGCATCACCGGTTTGGATAAAACCGTGTAGATCGTGCGTGTTTCGATTTCTTTCTGGATCGAGCCCACGCCCTGGTAAATCGCAAGGCAGGCCAAAAATATTACGTTGGCGAACAACACCAGGTTGTTAAAGACGCGCTCGTCCTGATGCAGGCTGAGCGCGCCAAAGGCGCTGGTTGCGCCGATGGTTGCCGCGCCAAAAAACAAAATCGCGTACAGCAGCTTGTTGCGCAGCGTTTCGAGCAAAGTGTTCTGGATAAAAGCGCCGAGCTGGCGCGTGATCAGCAGCATCATGCGGGCACCTCGGCTTTTTGGGCGGCTCTGGTGTCGCGCACAAACATGTCTTCCAGGCTTTCTTTGTGCGGCTGCAGGCTTTCGACGCGCGCGCCGTGTTTGGCGATCACAGCCAGCACATCGTCAATCACCACATCGCCGCGCAATTCCACACGTCGCAACTCGCCGAGCACAAAAATCTGCTGAAGCTGGTTGCCAAGTTCGGCCGTCAATGCATCCGACCAGTCGCGTGCAAACAATTCATAGCGCACAACCGTCTCGCCCAGCAGCTCGTGTAAGAATCCAACTTCTTTGACCACACCCTGGTGAATCAACGCGACGCGGTCGCAGATGTCTTCGACGTCCGGCAGAATATGGCTGCAAAACAAGATGGTTTTTCCCTGACGGCGCAGCTCGACGATGAGGTCGCGGATTTCGCGCCGTCCCACCGGATCGAGGCCGGATTGCGGTTCGTCCAGAATCACAAGTTCCGGATCGTGCAAAAGTGCCTGGGCAATGCCCGTGCGCTGTTTCATGCCTTTGGACATTTTGCCGACCGGACGATCGAGCGCATGGCTCATACCGACCAGTTCCAGAAGCTCCAGGCCGCGTGTGCGGCGGGCTTTTTTACTCATGCCTAAAAGTCCGCCGTAGAAATCCATGATTTCGAGCGGTTTTAAGTGCTCATACAGCATCGGATTTTCAGGCAAATAGCCAATGCGGCTTCGCAGTGAGACGTCGCCGACCGGTTCTTGGAACAGACGTACCTGGCCGGCGTCTGGTTGCAAAAGTCCGGTGATCATTTTGATCGACGTGGATTTTCCGGCGCCGTTGGGGCCGACCAGTCCAAAGATTTCGCCGCGTCGGATCTGAAAGCTCACGGAGCGGACGGCTTCGACTTTTTTGCGAAAAAATCCGATGCGAAAAGTCTTCGAAACCTGGTCCAGCTCGAGCACGATATCATCTGCCATACGTCAATTTTCCACTTCAGTTTCTGCTTCGAGTTTTTTCTGCGCGCCCGGATCGATGAGTGTAAACATATCGGGCGTCAGATAATCCAATCCGTTTTTGTGCGCCTGTTGAAATGCTTTCTGATAATCCGCTACGCGCTTGAGGAGATAATCGGCTTCGCCATAACTCTCAAGTCGCTGTGCGATAAACGCACGTGTCGATTCGTTATCGCTTTGCAAATACAGTCGCGCCAGAAATTCGATTTCTTCGGGCGTGGCCTCGGCCGCCTGTGCAGCGTTTTCTGCCTGTCCGGCGCGCAGATTCGCCACTTTGCGATGAAAGCTGGTGGCGAGTAAGGGGAGATAGTCGGGCGCGCCCGGCAGGTTGGCGGCGATTTCTGCGTGTCTGGCGCCGTCTTCCAGTTGTTGTAAGCGCGTTTCTGGATCGAGGTCTTGCGAATATCCGATGTAGTTTGCGACGACGCCGTAGGGTAGCTGCCATTGATACGGAAAGTACGTCATGCCGACTTTGAGGAGGTCGTTGGCGGCAGCGATGTCGTCAACATCGGGGTAGCCGGAAACCATCATGCGCGCGGCTGCATGCCATTCATAAACTTTATAAAAGAGCGGATCGAGATCGATGATTGTCCGGGCGTACAGTGTAGAATCCGGCGCTTTGCGCTTCGAGATATGGCTGTCGGCAACATGCAAAACAGCACCGATCCAGACGAGGTCACTGGCGGCGGTTTTGTAGTTCAAGGAGGCGGCTTTGATGATGGTCGAGGACGGCAATAAATACTGATTGTCGTAAATATGAGGGCGTTGTGTGCGCGCGATGTCCAACGACAATTTGAGATGCAGGTAGCTGAGCAGTCCGCCGAGAATGAGCACAGCCGTCAGGCTATAGCGTACAGATTTTGTTCGGAGGATGGACATTTTTACGAAGGGAACATCGAAGGAGGAATGATAAAAGAATTTGCAGCCTGGAACGTACGTTGGATGGGACGGAATGTCATGTTTGAACCGTCGTAAAGAACAAAAAACCGCCGGGGCATTATGCCCCGGCGGTG
>JBEBUW010000033.1:0-39097 GCA_040393065.1 Lujinxingia vulgaris
CCAGGCCACCGTCGCTCCGGCAGCCTTGCTAGCCCCGATTTATGACTCGCCGCTGACGTTGGGATGGGGCTGCTGACGCAGCCGGGCCGCTTGCGCGGCCTTTTTTGTGCGTGTTGGGTTTTGTTGAGGCGTGGTGGTGAGAAAGGCGTAAAGGATGTCTCTCGCGAAGCCGCGGAGCCGCGAAGGGGCAGGGCTAAGAAAAGCTAAGAAAAGACAAGGGGGAAAGATGGGGGTGATCGTCAGGGGTGACGTTTTGTTGGGGGGTATAGCCACGGTGGATGGTGTGGGTGGATGTGGGCTGGGTGATGTTAGCTAAAATCGGGATGGGGGAGGGCGACGGGTGGCTGATCGCAGGTGAAATCGGGATGGGGGAGGGCGAAAGAAAGTTGATTTCAGGTGGGTGGGTTGATGAGGGAGGGCGAGGCGTAGCTGATCGCAGGTAAAATCGGGATGAGGGAGGGCGAAGGGTGGCTGATCACAGCTGAAATCGGGATGGAGGACGATGAAACATGGGTGAAAATGCAAAAATCGGGCTGAAGGAGCCCGATTTTGGTTGATCATCCCTGTTGAGGCGTTCAGTTAGTGAAGTTGGGGGACGACGGATTCGGTGAGGAAATCGAAAATGGTGCGGTAGTAGGTGAGGGTGTTGTCGAGTCCGTTGATGCTGTGGCCCTGGCCGGGGAATTCGACGTAGGTGACGGGGCGGTCGAGTTCGCGGGCGCGTTCGGCGAAGCGGCGGCTTTCGGAGACGGGGACGCGGCTGTCGTTTTCGCCGTGGATGAGCAGGAGGGGAGCCTGGAGGCGTTCGACGTGGTTGATGGGGGAGCGGTCGCGGAGTTTGTCGGCTTCGGTTTTGGGATCGCCGGCTTCGAGGATGACCCAGTCGGGGATGTTGGAGGTTTCGAAGAAGGTCAGGATGTCGGAGAAGCCGGCGGAGGAGATGCCGAAGCCGAAGGCGTAGGATTCGTTGCGATTGTTGGTATGCGGGGGAAAGGTGAGGGCGCGCATGGTTGCGTAGCCGCCGTGGCTTCCGCCGAAGACGCCGATCTGGTGGGGTTTGTAGCCGTACTGGGATTCGAGGAAGCGGGCGGCGTAGAAGATGTCGATGATTTCGTCGCCGCCGAGGTCGCCGTCGTTGAGCGCGGCGAATTCTGCGCCAAAGCCGCTGGAGCCGCGTGGGGCGGGGCTGAAGGTGGCGACGCCGGCTTCGCACATGATCTGCGCGTTGTTGCTGAAGTAGTTTCCGCCGCCGTAGAAAGCGGTGATGCGGACGATGCGCTGCTCGGGTTCGGGCTGGTTTCGGGGTGACATCATGTAGCCGTGGAGCATGCGTGTTGTGCCGTCGGGGAGTTTGTCGAAGGTGGGGAAGCTGACGCGTTCGGTATTGCAGTGGATGGTGCGCCGGGCGAGTTCGCGGGGAACACTGGCCAGTGGTTTGCGGGTGAGGCGGATGGTGCTGGCGTCGAGGCTGTCGGTGGTGAGTTCGAAATAATCCATGCGAAAGGGTGTGGCGACGGAGGACGCGCGCAGGACGCCGGCGTGGTTGTGGTCGTCGTAGAGGCTGACGGAGTCGTCGGATTGTTCGCGGTAGAGTTCGCTGCCGGTTTCGGGGTCGAGTACGAGGATTTCGGATTCGTAGGGGCGCTGCAAGATGACGGTGAGTACGGGTTGCCCGGCGGTCTGCAGGCGTGCGGCGCGAGGTGTGCCGTCAAAGCTGGTGCCGTGCATGGTTTCGGGTTGAGGAGCGTTTTTCATGAGGGTGACGCTGTCGATTTCGTCTTTGTAGTCGGTGAGGGTATGGCTTTTGCGGGTTTTGAAGTCGTAGCGGTACAGGTTGGCGAATCCGGTGTGGGCGGAAACGTAGACGAAGCCTTCTTCGGTGAGGGTGTCGCGGATGAGGCTGAGTTGGAAGTGCCGGGTGCCGCGTTTGAGCAGGTTCTGGAAGGAGGGTTTCGGGTCGGTGAGCGAGATCTGAGCCAGGTTGGTGGTGTTGCGGTCGCCGTCGTGTTGGATGCGCAGGATCAGGGATTTTGCGTCGGGGGCGAACTGGATGCTGGACCAGGTGAAGCGGTCTTTGCCGCCGTTGTCGCAGAGAATTTGCTGGTCTGTTTCTGGGGAGGAGACGTCTTTGGAAAGGTCGCGAACGTAGAGGCAGGCATTGAAGGGTTCGGCGGTGCCGTGGCGTGCGACGTAGGCGAGTTGGGTGTGATCGGCGGAGAACTCGTAGGCGTAGATGTAGTCGTGGTCGGTGGTTTGTTCGAGGGCGCCGGTCGCAGTGTCGAGCCAGTAGAGATTGATGCGCTCGTCGTTTTTCTCGTCGGCGGCGATCAGGTAGCGGGCGGAGGGTTTGTGGAAATCGCCGCCCCAGTAGTTGCGGGTGGACCAGTCGATGTTGCCGACGGGATGTCCGGCGTAGAGGTCGAGTTCTTTGCCGGGTTTGAGGGGCTGGATGTAGAGTTGTTTTCCGCGCTCGGTGGTTTCGAAGTAGAGGATGTGTTGTTGTTCGATGTTTGGCTGGAAGTAACTGAAGGGGAAGCCCTGGACGTAGGGTTCGAGGTCGATGCTGCGGCCGCGAAATTCGACGACGTAGGGTTTTTGGGGTGCGGCGTCGGAAGGAGGGTCGGAGGCTGCGCTTGCGGCCGATGGTTGCAGGCTTTCTTGGTTGAGCGAGGCTGCGGACTGGAATGTGTCAGATTGGGTGGCGCAGGCGCTCAGGGCGCAGGTGAAAGTGAGAGCGAGCGTCGGGTAGAGAATGGATTTCATGGGATACAGCCGTGAGTGAGTGAGGGTAAGCGGACAGTACGTTCACGGCGTAGTTATAGGATAGATCGGGGGAAAGGACTACGAAAAGGCGTGGATTTGTGTGGGGGAGCCTGGTCGGGCAGGTGGGTTCAGGACGCAGATGAGAGCCTGGGCGGGATATTGGTAGGAAGGATGAGCTGGACGGTGGTGCCGACGTTGGGTGTGGAGCTGATCAGGATTTCGCCTTTCATGCTGTGGATGATGCCCTGGCAGACGAAGAGTCCCAGGCCGGTGCCTTCGCCGATGGAGCGGGTAGAAAAGAAAGGTTCAAAGATGCGGGGGAGGACGTTGGGATCGATACCGGCGCCGGTGTCGGCGATTTCAATGAGGACGGCGTGGGAAGAGATGTGGCTGAGGCTGATGGTGAGTTGGTTGGCGGAGGTTTTGGCCGCATCGAAGCTTTTGTAGGCGTTGGTAAAGAGGTGGGTGAAGACCTGGAGCAGGCCGAGCTGGTTTCCGTAGGTGAGGACAGGTTTTTTGGGGAAGTTCCGGATAATTCTGGCGCGCTCCTGGAGGTCGGGGAGTTCGCGCAGGGACCATTCGATCAGGCGGATGAGGTCGGTTTTTTCGAGCTGCTGATTGTTGGCCGCATCGGAATAGCTGCGTAGATCGTGGACGATGCGCTGGATGCGTTTCATGCCTTCATCGAGTTTGGAGAGGGACTGGTTGACGTCTTCCAGAGGGGCGTGGAGACGTGGGTCGTCGGCATAGGTGGCGCCGAGGGTTTCGAGTTCTTCCACGGCGTAATCGAGGTTTGCCATCATGATGGCCAGGGCATTGTTGATTTCGTGTGCGACACCGGCTCCGAGCGCTCCTACGGAAGTCATCTGGGTGTGCAGCGTGGCTTGTTCGCGATGTCTGTAGGATTGCGTAACGTCCAGGAGCATGCCCTCGATGCAGATGGGGTTTCCGTGTTCATCGAAAATGCTCTGGCCTTGTTCGTTGATCCAGCGGAGGCTGCCGTCGGCATGGATCATGCGGTATTCAATGGTAAACGAGGAGTTTCGCTGGGTGGCATCGTGAACGAGTCGGTGTACGTAGGCGCGGTCCGGTTCGTAAATGACGTCCAGGAGTGTGTATTGGGCGGGCGGCAAAAAATGCTCGGGCTGATAGCCGATAATTTCTTCGATGCCGTCGCTGATTTCGATGACGGACCAGTTCTGGTCATAGGTGCATCGGTAATAGGCGCCGGGCAGGCGCGCGATGAGGATCTCGAAGCTGGGAGGCCTTTTGTAAGAGGACGCGCCTGGCTTTTGGGGCGCTTGCGAGAGGCGGAGGAGGTGGATGTTGAAATTTCGATGCCCGGGCGTGATGGGGGCGATGCGCATCTCGAAAAAGCGCGTGGCGTTGGCATGGGTATGCCGGTAGCGGAAAAACTGCGGCTGGCCGGATCGATGGACCAGTTCAAGTGCGGTTTGAAAGTGGACGCCGGTGGATTCGGGCAAAATGTCTTCGATGCGCTTCCCCGGGGTGGGAGGGGAGACAAAGGGCGTATCCTGGTCATCCGGGGAGTGCGTCACGACGTTTTGACAGGAGAGCAGTATGCCGTCCTGATCGAGTTGCAGGATGTATTCAGCGATGGCGTCTGGAGATGTAAGCATTTTTTGAAGATCTCCAGAGGTGAGCCGGGTCGATGCCTGGAGGTGAGGTAAGGAGTGAAAAAAGTCGTGGACACAGTCTCAGGGAGGGCCCGGATTGGCCCGGATTTTTTGGGATTCGGGTCAAAAGCGAGTATGGATGCATTGCAAAATATTCAGGAAGGTCCCCATAGCACTTCTGGTGAAAAGGCGGAAGGCTTTCCGGGGAAATGTTAGGGGAGGGCGAAGCGATCGGACGAAAAAACCCGGCGCTTTCGCCGGGCACCTGCTGTGAGAAAAGGTTTTGCTACTGATTTCGCATCCGCGGGGGAGCATCATTTGATTACGGCTTTGCCGTCTTCCTGGATGATGCGGGCGTGATACGTAGGCTCGGTAGCGCACTTTCCTTACGTTGCGATGCCCGGCGAGAGCGCCGGGTTTCTTCGGGTGTTCGGCATTGTTTGAATGCCTTGGTAGATAAGATGTGCACCAATCGATCTGTGTAAAGTGCTAAAATCAACAAAATGATGGGTTTGTGTTTTTTGTGGTGAGAGGCGTGGTGAGGGGGAGAGGAATGTTGGGGCAGGGCGGGACTTTGAGGAGGGGGTGAGCTGTTCAATTGCGCATCGGGGCGTGAGCAGTTATGAAGCACGTTGCGAAAGAGCGCCGCGCAAGAGCGTGTGTACACGCGAAAAGAGCGGTTGCGGCTCGGGGTAGGATACAGAGGTTTTCAAAATAGCAATCTCCTAATGGTTGGACGGAAGAGTCTTCATGAGTTTTGAATATACGGGAAATTCGTCGGATGGCGGGGCTGCTGAAGAGATGCGTTTGCAGCGTTTGATGGCGCATACGTTGATGCCTTTGCAGGGCGGGGAGGCGCAGCGTTCGGCGGGTAAGATTCCGCAGAAAACGTATCGTGATTTGCAGTGGGATCAGGTGCTCGGGCATTTGCTGGCGGAGAGTGTGACGCCGGAGGGTGCGCAGTTGCTGGAGGGGATGGCGCCGCTCAGAGATCGCGAGGCGGTGGAGCATCGTCTGCAGGAAATTGCGGAGTGCATGGAGCTGGTGGAGAGCGATGGCGGGCCGCCGCTGCGTGGTTTGCGCGATATTCGTAAGGCGGTGGCGTATGCGCGGCGCGGGGGAACGCTGGTGGCCGAAGATCTGGAGGCAGTGGGGAAAAACGGCGACGTTGCCGCGCGGTGCATGCGGTATTTTGCCGGGCGCGCGGAGCGTGCTCCGGTGTTTTCGCTGGCGGCGCGTGCGTTGAATGCGTGCGTGGAGCTTCGGGCGGCGCTTTCGCATGCGATTGAGCCGGGCGGCAGGCTTTCGGATTACGCGAGTCCGGATCTGGGTCGGTTGCGGCGCGCGGTGCAGAGTCATCACGACCGGATTTCGACGCGTGTAGAGAGCCTTTTGCGCTCGGAGAAGCTGGAGAATTATCTGCAGGATGATTATTTCACGCTGCGTGAAGATCGTTATGTGTTGCCGATTCGCGTGAGTGCGAAAAACACGGTGACGGGCATCGTGCACGGGTATTCGTCGACCGGCCAGACGGCGTTTGTGGAGCCGGAGGAGCTGATCGAGCTGAACAATCAGTTGCGCTGGGCGCAGATCGAGCTGGCCGAGGAAGAGGAGCGGATTTTGGCGCGGTTGTCGGCACTGGTTGCGGATTTTGCATCGGTGCTGGAGCGCAACGTCGAGGTGCTGGCGTATCTCGATGTGGTGGCGGCCTGTGCGAAGTTCGGGCGGCGGATTCGGGCGACGGTGCCGCAGATTCGCGAGGCGGGCATTCAGCTTGTTCAGGCGCGTCATCCGCTGTTGTACCTGAAGATGGAACGCACGGTGGACGGGGAATCGGTGAATGACACGGTGCCCAACGATATTCACCTGGACGAGTCGACGCGGGTTTTGATCGTGTCGGGGCCGAATACAGGTGGAAAAACCGTGGCGCTGAAAACGGTCGGGTTGTGCGCGTTGATGGCGCGCTTTGGCCTGCCGTTGCCGGTGGCCGAGGGCAGCAGCATCGCGCTGTTTGAGACGGTTTTCACGGATATTGGCGACGAGCAGTCGATCGAGCGTGATCTGAGTACGTTTTCGGGTCATGTGGTGAATATCAATCAGTTTTTGCCGGATTGCGATGCGGGCAGCCTGGTGCTTTTGGACGAGCTGTTTACGGGCACCGATCCGATGCAGGGCGCGGCGCTGGCGGTGGCATTGCTGGAAGATCTGGCGCGATACGGTTCAACAACCATCGTGACGACGCACCTGGAGGGCTTGAAGACGCTGGCGTATCAGAACGAAGCGTTTGCGAACGCGTCGATGGGATTTGATATTGAAACGCTGACGCCGAGCTATCAGTTGACGATCGGAATTCCGGGCAGTTCGTTTGCGGTGCGGATTGCGGAGCGGCTGGGCCTGCCTGATCATCTGGTGAATCGTGCGCGCCAGGTTTTGGAGGGGCAGGATCACCACAGCGTCGAGGAGGTGCTGGCGCGGCTTGAAGACCAAATGAGCGAGCTCCAAAAGGAGCAGCGCCGTTTGCAGCAAACTCGCCGGGATGCGGAGCGCGCGCAGCAGAAGTTTAAGGAGAAATACGCGGCGCTTTTGACGACGGAGCGCGAGCAGATTTTTGCGGAAACGCGCAAGGTGCGTGAGCAGCTGCGGCAGGCGCGCGGGTTGATCCGCGACAAGGTCAAGGAGCTGCAGGCGGCCCAGGTCGTGGAGCGGCAGGATATGACGCGCCAAGATCTGCAGCGGATGCGCGATGAGTTGCAGGCAAGCGAGCAGCTTTTGGCGCAGGCCGATGCGTATACAAAGCCTGCGGAAGCGACGTTGCAGGGGCGTGTGCGTGTGCAGCCGGCGGAGCTGGAGGAGGGCATGCGCGTGTATTCGGCGGCGTTTAAGCGCGACGGCGTGGTTCAGAAGTTCAGCGCGGGCGACGAGCAGGCGATTGTGCAGATCGGTGGCTTGAAGGCGTCGGTGGATATTTCGACGTTGTATTATGCGACGGAAGCGGAGCGAAAAGCGCATCTGCGCGGGCGTTTGTCGTCGGAGCGTTCGGGCGGCGATGCGCGCGGGCAAAGCAGCGGCGCGGGTGCAGCGCCGGCGACGATTTTGTTGCCGCAGACCAGCGACAATACCGTGGATTTGCGCGGCATGCGTGCCGATGAGGCGCTGGAGAAACTCGAGATGTTTCTGGATGCCGCGTATCTGCGTAATCTGGGCGGTATTTATATCATTCATGGTCATGGTACGGGTGTACTCAAGCGTGCGGTGCGCGGGGAGCTGCCGCATTCACCGTATGTGCGCGAATTTCGGCGCGGTGAGCATGATGAAGGCGGCGACGGTGTGACCATCGCGTTTCTTAAAAGTACGGGTTAAGCGGTAGGTTTTTGTCGCCATGTGGTTTGAGTTTTTTCATCATATCAGCATTCATTTTCCGATCGTTCTGGTGATGGTCCTGGCCGGGATTGGTCTGTACGCGTTGAAAAACGAGACGCCGGAGCTGCAGACGGTGCTGCGCTGGGCGGGCTGGGCGGCATTTGCGGCGACGAGCGTGGCGCTGGTTTCGGGCATTGTCAGTGCGCCGGGCTGGTTCGGTGGCGGCGGTTCGGTGGCGCTGACGCATCATCGGGATCTGGGGATTTTGACCTGGGTGGTGGTGGGGCTTGCGGTCTGGTCGTATGAGTATGGCTATCGGCGGGATGTGCGAGATCTGCGATCGTTCGGGGTGACGATGTGGTGTGTGGCGGTGCTGGCGGTGATCGGGGCGGGGCATTTCGGGGGCGGGACGCTGCACGATTCGGTGCTCCCCTGGTAGTCGGTACCGGGATCGTGCGGAACGTCGCGCGGTGAGAAGCTAAAAAAGACCCAAAGCGCGTGCGAAAGCGCTGCTGAGGGGTAATTTAGGGGAAAACAAAATGCGAAACGGGTGCTGAGGGCCTCGGCACCGGATTTTTCGAAGAAAATCCGGTGCTTGAGAGTACGAGCGTGCGTTTTCTGGATGCGAAACGGGTGCTGAGGGGTTCAGGTGCCCGTTTCGCGTTTTGGTTTTGGGGTTTTGAGGGGTTCAAGGGTGCGAAAGTAAAATGCGAAACGTGTTCTGAGGGCTTCGGGTGCCGGTTTCGCAAATGCGAAACGTGTTCCGAGGGCTTGGGCAGAGGATTTTTCGGGAAAAATCGTGTTCTGAGGGTGAAAGAAGGCGTTTCGCAAATGCGAAACGCGTTTTGAGGGCAAAAAAAGGCGTTTCGCGTTTTTGGGTTGGCTTCCGAGACAAAAAATCCCCCGACCGCGATGGGTCGGGGGAAGTGTGAGGCGGGTTGGGACGCGTGGATTTTACCGGCTCAGGCCGGAGCTGCAATGGCAGATGGGATTGCCGGAGCTGTCCGTGCGCCAGTAGGTTTCGAGATAGGTGTCGTAGTCGTCGGACATGTATTCCGGGCTGCTGATGTCGGCGGTGCCGGTGAGGCAGGAGCAGGCATCGCGCTCAAAGCAGGCGGCGCCTTCGTAGGCATCGGTCAGCGGCGGGCGCGGCGGTGCCAGCTCGTAGTCACCGTCGGGGGTGAAGCGCAGATCTTCGTTGTAGCGCACATGGCTGCCGGAGAGGTTGTCGATTTGCTCGTCACAGTCGTCGTCGAGTCCGTTGCAGATTTCGGGCATCGGCGAGAGCGGGATGCAGATTTCCTGGCCGTTGACGCAGGAGGCGTGGCCGACCATGCAGCGGTTGGTTTCTTGCTGGATAGCGGTTTTGCTGCGTCCAAAATCGACGTGGCAGGCAGCGATTCCTTCCCAGTCAACGTCGTCGACGATGCCGTTGCAGTTGTCATCGAGTCCGTTGCAGGTTTCGGTTCTGGGAGCGGGGCCCGGGCCGGCGTTGCAGGTCAGGCGTCCGCTGCCGTCGCAAACGGTCTGGCCGAATTCTTCGCAGATTCCAAGTTTGCCGTTGGAGCAGGTCTGGCCTTCGCCGATGCGCGGTACGTTGCAGCTGCTTCCGGTGCTGGGTTCGCAGACGTCGGTTCCGTAATGGCAGGCCCATCGTCCAACCGGGCATTCGCAGGTGTCGGGATCGTAGACATCGCATCGGGCGTCAAACGGCTGCGAGCACAGGCAGGCGACCTGGGTATCGATGATGCGCGTGGTGCCATTTTGTACCATGCCGCAGTAGTGGTCGTTGAGTTTGACGAGTTTTCGCTCGGTCTGGGAGGCCCAGGTCCAGCCTTTGGGCGCTTTGGCCGAGCTTTCGTGATAGATGCGGCCGACGCCACCGTTCAAGGAGACGTAGACGCAGTCATAATCTTTGCATCCGGCGTTGGAGGGCGGGACTTCACCGCCGCCCAGGACGGACAGAGGATAGGTGCAGGAAATCGCGCTGGTAATGCTGGTCAGCGCGGCGGTGAGGGCGGCGGAGTTATCGGCCTGGTAGCTGCCGGTGCATTTGTTGCGGAATTGGGAGTAATTCGAGGGGTTTGCACAGACGTCGCCGTTGGTGCAGGAGCCGGTTCCGCCGGCGGCAGCCAGAATGTTGTTAAAGTCCGTGTCTGTGCCGGTGCCCAGACCGACCATATAAAGGGGGGCAATATTGCGATGCAGACAGGCCTGGGTCACGGCGTTCTGGGCGTGGTTGGGATAGCCGTCGGTGATCAGAATGCCGGCGGTGGCGCGGTTGCTGGTATCGACGTTGATTTTTTCTTCAAAGCGCAGGGCCCAGCTATTGAGGTTGCCACTGGAGTCAACGATTCTGTCGCGGGATCCTCTATTGATTGCGTTATCTCGAATTCTGAGTGTCCAGGTGCCCTGCATGTTCTGGCCGTTAAAGCCGGCAACATCTTTTTGCGACCATGAACTCACATTGTCCGGGGAATGCTGGGCGGTGAGGAGTCGAACCCAGGGGCCGGAATTATGGCGAAGTTCTATATCGTAATCGTAAAGGCCACGAGCATTCGTAACGGAGACGTCAAATTTAAGTCGGTGAAATGTCTTAGATTGCGTGATGTTAATTGTAGAGGTTTTCCATTCGCCTGGCAGGATCTGGTCATAAACATAACAGGATTGCAGCCAGAGGAGTCCACAGCCAATTCCCTCCAGCCTTTCGTTGGTCCCATAAGAGTCTGGAATGCTGATAAAATGAGATCGGGGGAAATATCCAATACTTTGATAGTAGGGTTGGCTTACAACGGTGCCTTTGACGGTGGCGCTCTGATACATTTTTTGAATGGCCTCGGCGGTGGGTGTACCGCCGGAAGGGCTCAGGCCATTCATCGTGTTCATGATGCGCGAGTTCGCGTTGGGGGCAGCCTCATGATAAATGGTGCCGACACTACCGGCATACATACCGAAGCCAAATTCAAGTTGATCGGGCTCGGATTGCGTCATGTTTTTGGTCACCGTATCGACGGCACTTTTGGCGATGGTCCATTTGGTGCCCAACATAGAGCCCGAGCGGTCGACCATGAGCATGACCGCGGGCGGCATTTTTTGTTGCACTTCGTGTTGCGTAAGCGGACTGCATTGCTCGCCGTCAAAAGTCCAGTTTGCCTGTGCTGAATTGGAAAGCAGTAAAGCGGTGGCGATCAGAGCGGTCGGCAGAACGTGTTTAGAGAAAATCAGCTTTGACATGGCAGTTCTCGTGATATCAGCACATTGCAAAAAATAAAAAAGACGGGCTCATTGAAAAAACATCCAACAATTACTGAATATCAATGCTGTATTCGAAGGCGTTTCCGGCACCGGTGTCCTTGTCAATGAACACGAAGTATCTGCCGTCTTCAGGCACGGTCCAGATGAGTCGTTCTTCGCCGCCATAGGTTGCCGCCACGCAGGTCAATTCGGTCGGCGTTCCGCAGTTTGAGGTAATGAAAATCGCGTTGCTGTTTAAGTCGTTGGTCTGAGCATCCACGGTGACCACTTGCCCGGCGGTAAGATTGGGAAGCATGAAAATGACTTCTTGACC
Source organism: Lujinxingia vulgaris (assembly GCA_040393065.1). Taxonomy (GTDB): domain Bacteria; phylum Myxococcota_A; class Bradymonadia; order Bradymonadales; family Bradymonadaceae; genus JACCWM01. The sequence goes on from JBEBUW010000033.1 coordinate 11,329, forward strand.
TGCGGTGGGCACGGCAGTGTCCTCGACTTCGCATCCTGCGATGAACTGGAAGTCGTATTTGCTGTCATAGGACTGGACGTTGCCAGAAAATGTGGTGGAGGCGGTGACGACGATGGGTTCAGCGCAGCTATTGCCAAGGCATTCTGTGCCAGCACCGTTGCAGTTGGCTGCGCAATCGTAAGCCACCGACTCGCCGGCGCCCTCGCAGCGGTAGAATGTTCCGTCGGAGCAGGTATTTGCCGCATCGGAGCCGGGGATACAGTCGACGGGCTGGGCGGTGAGTTCGACGGTGAAATCATGACCGCGTCCGACGGACAATTCGACGATCATGTAGTAGTCATGGCCGGCCAGTGCATGGAGGGATTGCTCCTCGTGATCGAAACAGGCGTCCATGCTGCTGCCCGGGATTTCGCAGGAGTCCGTATGAAAAGCGATGACTCCATCGAATTCACCCAGCCATCGGGCTTTGAAATCAATGCGGGAATCTTGTTCGACCGTGAACTTGAAGACTGCTTCTGCACCGACATTGCTCGCCGTTTGATCGGGACCGCAGGCGGTTGCGATCACATCGGAGGCGCGCCGTAAGGTTCCAGAAGCTGTCGTGGTTGCGCCGTGTTTGAGCTGACCGAGGTTTTGGGCGTCGCCACATTTTCTGGCCGCCGTGTCGTCGATGCATGTGCCGGCGACGCAGATTTCGCCCGCAATGCACATATCATTGCAGGTTGGATCTGAAGGATCCGTGTCTGGATCGGGCGTTACATCCTCTTGCTCGTCGGAGAGATCTTTTTCCTCGGCGGTATCCGGCTGCGTGTCGCGAAGGTCCGTATCTTCCAGGTCTGTATCTTCCAGACCTGGGCTCGTATCGGGCGTGTTGTCACCGACATCGGGGTAGCCTGTATCGCCCTGGACATTGTTGACCGGAACCGGCGTTCTTTTGGTGTTATCTGAGTCGTCTCCGCAAGCGCTCTGGCCGAAAAGAACGAAAATGCTCAGAAGAAGCACAGAAATCCGGACATTGAGGAAGGGAAAGGAAGGGGTTGAAGAGGATGAGGGCCCGGAGGTCTGGTGTGTAAGGAGGCGCATTCTTAGTCTCAAGCAAATTGTAAACAATTGTTAACAGCAACTTTGGCGATATCATAACATTTGACTATCAAAGAGCAAATGTCCGCAAAAATATTTTTTAAGGATGGGGGGCAGGGTACAGGAGGGATCGAAGCGGCGGGCTGCCCACAGGCATCCAAATTTGTGGAAGGAGCTGAGCCGATTGGCTTTCCGAAAAAGCCGGGGAGGCAGCTCCGGGGAAACAACACGCAACTTTTCGATACAATTTCCGAAAAACAAAGAACGGATCGGAAGCCTCTGGTTGGGAAGGTATTGAGGTGAAGTGGGAAGATTACCATCCCGCAAAGTGGTGCTGTTTGTGATAAAGCGAAACGCCGGGCTCTGCGGGAGCGCGTAGAGCTTAAAGATTTGGGTTGGGCTCGTTCGCGCGCGTAGATTTCTACGGTATGTGGCAGGGCGTCAGAAGGGCGTCAGAAAAGGAGTCAGGACAAGTGATCGAAATGATATGGAGTATGCAGCATGAGGTGCTGGATCGCGAAGAAGTGCTGGGGCCGCTTCTGGAAGCGATCTGTGGCGTGCCCGGGTTTGAAGCGGCTGCGTACGATGTAAATGGTCGAGATCAGTGGAGGGCGTTTGATTGGACGCATGCGCTGGTGGACGGTTTAACGCAGCGGACGCAGTGGTTACGGATCTCGAGTGTTGATGGAAAGAGCCTGGCGATGATTGCGCTGGGAAAGCACGGGGAAGTTCCCACGATGATTATGAATCTGGCCGGTGGGCAAGCGGACGGGCTGGACGTTTTGTTATCGGGTTGGGGATCGCTATTTGAGCAGGTTGATGTAGGTTTTGCTGCAATTTATTCGGAATCCTGGCGAAATTCATTGAAAGCTGTTGGAGTTGAGCCCGTAATGGGAATCGTGCAGGCCTGGAATGCGGAGGCTTTGCCGGCGAGCTATGAGGAGATTCTAGAAGTCGTGGATGGATGTGATGCCATGAAGCGTTATCGGCAAAAAGAAGTGGAGATTCTGGTGCTGGGAGCGCAGGAACGGGTTGTGAGCAGGGAGCATGCTCTGGCTCTTGGCCGGCTGCAGGCGTTGATGGCGCAGGACATCGAAGTATAGAGCAGGTTATTTAGAACTTCAGGAAAGAGTAAGATGGGTACAGATCGTAGAAAAAGCTGGGATGAGTATTTTATGGCGATTGCCACACAGGTAGCGACGCGCGCGACATGCGATCGCAAGCATGTCGGGGCGGTGATTGTGCGGAATCGGACGATTTTATCGACCGGATACAATGGGAGCGTGCGAGGCGTCGCTCACTGCGATGAGATCGGGCATTTGATGGAGGGCGGCCATTGCGTTCGCACGATTCATGCCGAATGCAATGCAATTATTCAGGCTGCTAAAAATGGGGTGGCGATTGATGGCGCAGATATTTATGTGACCGCGTCGCCGTGTTGGCCTTGTTTTAAGATGATTGTGAATGCCGGGATTCGTCGCATCGTGTTCGGGGAGTTTTATCGCGACGATCGGATTTATGAGTATGGAAAGGCGCTGGGGATCGAATTATTGCAGTTGAATGAGGGCGATGGCGGAGGAATTTCTGGTGATTTTGAAGAAGAAGAAAAGAAAATAGAGATTGAGAGCGAATAGTAGTTGACTTCGTGAAAACAGGTCACTATATAGCAACACGCTGCGACGCTCCAACGGAACGAAGCAACGTGCGAAGATAGCTCAGTAGGTAGAGCACGGCCCTGAAAAGGCCGGTGTCGGCGGTTCGAGCCCGCCTCTTCGCATTCAACATAAGAAGTTTAGAAAGCCCGCAATCTGGACAAAGATTGCGGGCTTTTTTTGTTTTTGTTGTAATTCCATACACGTGGCGTGCTGCATTATAGATTCGCTGGGGTTGTATAACTTGCAAAGGTGGATTGCATCGGTTAAAACATTGCGCCGGACTCTTGTCTTTCGCAGCCTTAGGTTAGGCAGTTACCAAGGAGTGTTCGAGGAGTTGTCCTGAAAATCGAGCACTGTTGTTCTAGTCAGGTTAGCACGTCTTTAAGAAATAATTCGTTATGGATGAAAGGCGGTGCTGATCCATCGTCTGTATGTAAGGAAAACGCATGATTCAGCGGTTTAGTACGAGGCCATCCGGCAAAGGCTGGATGCGACGCTTGACGGCTCTATCCGTTATAAGCCTCGCCAGCATGTCACTGTTGGGAGCAAGCGGTTGTGATACGGTAGCGCTTATTAGCTTTTCAGAACGCGGATTTAAGAACGTCTATCCGGTGGGTGTGGCCGCTCCGGGCGGGCAGTGCCAGGGAATTGATGGCGATTTAAGAATGCGTTTTGTCATGCTGGCGAATGACGAAACTCCGATTACCAACGATCCGCAAGAAGTGATCGGCGGTGTAGCGGTGAATATGAACGCCAGTGCGGTAACGCTTGAAAACGGATACGTTTACAGCACGCCCGACGTTGCCTGTACAGCCAGTGCTTGCGAAGAAAACAATTTTGTATGTCCCACCAGCACTTCCAGCCTGACGGCTCGCTGCCAGAAGGCTTCCACGGTTGCCCTGCAGGGCGCACCGACGTTCTTGTCTGAAGCAGGCAAGAACCATCTTTTTGGCGTACTGGCAGAAAACTCGGGTAGTCTTCGTGGCTGGATGCCGTCGGATGTTGGCTCGCTGTATCCGGTAACGGCCGGCGCAACGGCCGCTGAGAATGTGTTGAGCGGTAGCCCTGATCCGGGACCGCTGCCCGACCGTGCAAGCGATAACAACAAACGTCGTAGCGGCGCGATCGCCGGCGTGGTCGGAAGCTTCAACAATGCCAGCGCGCATGCACGTTCGCAGGGGCGTACGGCATTGTTTGGTCTGTGGACTTTTGCCGAGAGTAGCGCACAGGTTCTGTCGCAGGTCGCTTCGGAAGAAGCACCCGAACAGGTCTGGGCTTCGCAGCCGGCGACGATTCGGGCTGCTCATGATCGGTATTCCCGTCTGGATTCGACCAGCACGCGCGCCAATGTGTATGAAGCCATTTTGCGCGTGCTCGATCAGGGCTATGCCGATCCGGCGTACAGCGACTATGGAAAAACGCTGGTTGTTTTTGTGGATGGTCCGGACGACTTCCGCCGTGGCAGCGTAAGTACGGCAGAAGCTGTCACGCAGAGAGCGGATGAGCTGGGTGTGCGTTTGTTCATTGTGCATCTGGATTCGCGCCTGGGCTCTGCCCATACTCTGCGTGATGATGCACGGTACTATGAGCAGCAGCAGCCCTGCGAGTCGGACGATGTTTGCAAGAATTTTGAGGAATGTCGTTTCCCGCAAACCTTCACGACCAGCCAGGGCGGTGTGCAAAACATTACGTCTCCGCCGAATTACGACAATGCCGATCCCAAGCAGTACTGTCTGCCCAAGCGTGATGAGTACGGCCGCATCGGGCCTATCGCCGATTACGCGAGCATGACGTGTGCAACCGGTGGCGGTTATATCTACGCTTCTTCGGCAGCTTCGTTGCGCCCGCAGATGGAATGGCTGCCGTTTTCGATGGATGGATTGTGGGAAATTTCGGCAGAATTGCCTGATAGCAAAGATGGAACGTTGAGCGCTGGTAATGCCTATCGCCTTGAAGCGAGCATGACGGTGAAGCTGGGCGATGAGAGCAAGACCGTGGATTATTCACGACTTGGTCTGGTGGTCAGCGGTGACGAAGACAGCCGAGACAGCCGGCCTGCTTTCTTTGTAAAGCCCTGAGAGCGTACGTATTCAGTTGAGAAAGTTCCTCGAATACATTGAGAGAATGAAAGAAACGGCCGGTAACGTGGGCCCGGTAAAGCGGGCTCGCGATGGTCGAGTCAGGAGATCATGGTGAAGTTGAGCATCTCGTATTATAGCATCCTTTGCAGATGCCTGGTCGTCTGTTTGTTGATGGCGGCCGCGCCGGCCCTGGCTCAGGAGGAAGCGGCGCTGGCTACATCCTCCGAAAGTGAGGTGACGGCAGATCCTTCAAGTCCGCTGTACTGGGCGCAGATGCGCGAAGTCTATACGGTACAAAAGCGCGCATTTGAGAAGGAAGGTCGTTTCTCGCTGAGCGTTTATGGCGGCGTGATTCCCAATAATATTTTCGAGAAGTATTTTCCGCTCGGCGTACGTGCCAATTACTACGTGTTGGAGAATATCGGAATCGAATTCGCAACGTCGTATGCTCTGAAGTCGACAACGCGGCTTAAGGCTACGATTCAGGATTCAGAGGGCGTCAATGCCCAGGAGATTCTGATTGGTGACTCGCAGTTGATGCATACCAATTTTGGCATCGTGTGGAGTCCGTTTTACGGCAAGGTCGCTTTTTATGACCAGGGGCCGTTTTACTTCGACATGTACCTGGTAGCCGGCGCGGGCATGGTTTTGACGCAGACGCAGGGCGATTTCAACGAAGATTTCGAGACAACCGCAAAGCCTGAGGGTGTACTGGGCGCTGGTATGGCTCTGTATTTTGGCGAGCATCTGGGGATTCGCGCAGATTTTCGCCAGTTTGTGTTCGAGAAAGTTGCCGGTGTCGGCGGCGTGGCCAACCCCTCCGAGATATCGTTGGGCGCGACCTGGTTTTTCTAAGTAATGAGCAGGTTCTGGCAGGCATTTTGATGCAAACCAACCCGCCGTCCAAAGGTTTCTTTCGCAGATAGCCACGAGAAACTTTCGGTGAGAAAGTTGCCCAAACGAGATAGCATAGGTTGTAAATGATGGACGTCTTGAAGTCTGAAATTCCCACCCTGGTGACGATGCTGCTGGCAGCAGCGGTCATGACGACGGCGGCGCCGGCAATGGCCGAGGAGCCTGCGCTCAATAGCGAATTGAGTCAGTTCTGGTCGGCTGATCGCACAATGCCTGTGGTCCAGGATAAGTTGTTTACACGTGAAGGCCGCTTTAGCCTGGGTCTGTACACAGGTATGATGTCGAGCGAGCCCTTTTTGTACTATATCCCGGTTGGAGTGCGGGGATCGTACTTTTTTAGCGATCAACTCGGCCTGGAAGTTTCCGGTCAGTTTACCGACGTGGAAGGCGTGCTGACTCACGATACGGAGCTGACCGAGTTCTTTAAGGCCAAGCGTGGCGTGGCTTTTGAGACGGCGCGTCATACCGACGATCGCTTTTTGTGGCGTGCAAACGCTGTGGTTTCGTGGAGTCCGCTGTACGGAAAGTTTGCGCTTTTACAGCGAAAGCTTGCGCACTTCGATCTAAACCTGGTTGCAGGTCTGGGCGCAGTAAGTGTGGAGCGTCCCTCGGAAGATCGGAAGAGCTATTCCAATGCGATAGCCCCGGAAGTTGTGCTGGGTGGCGGTGCGCAGTTCTTCTTCTCTGAGAACTTCACACTCCGTCTTGATGGTCGCGCGTATGTCTATCAGGGCGCAAAAACTCCGGTAAATAAGGATAGCTTTTTTGATCAGGTTCGAGTGCCCATCGAGTTTCAGTTGGGCGTAAGTTACCTGTTTTAAGAGCACGCGAGCGGTCAAGCTCTGAATTACTACTCATTACGTCGGCAGGACTGATGTTTATGCGATCAAATAAAAAAGTAAGACGAATGGAACGCGCCGGACTCAAGCGCCTGGTGGGCAGCTTGTTGTGTGTGGCTCTTTTGAGTGCGCCGGTAGCAAGCGCAATGGCTCTTGATAAGAATCAGATTGTTCAGATGAGCAAGCTGGGTCTTGATGACCGTGCGATTATGGGCGCGATTGACGCGGCTGGCGATGAACTTGAACTGTCAGCCGAAGATTTCGAGGAGCTCAAGAAGCAGGGTGTGAAAGACAGCATTCTCGATCATCTGAAGAGCAGCGGTTATGTGCAGGGTGTGGGCGGAAGCGACACGGCTGCGCCGGCGCCACCTGCGCCTCCGGTACCGGGCGGTGATTTTAATCTGGAGCCTGCACCGGCACCTGCACCGGGTGAAGGCGAGTCGGAGGAAGATCGTGAGGAGCGCGAGCGTCTGGAGCGTGAACGTGCCGCCGAGATTGAGCGTGCCGCCGACGAGTTGAATCGTCAGCGCGCCGAGGCACAGCAGCGTGAAAGCCAGCTTGAAGTGGTCGCACGCAAGTTGCCGGGGGCTGCAACAGCATTGCGCGCTCGCCAGAATATGCAGGCTGCTCGCACGTATCTGGAGTTTCTGGCACTTGATCCGGATCCGACATCGAATGAGTGGTACGAAGCGCGTTTTGGTCTTGCAAAGGCTCTGTATCAGCAGGGCATTTTGTCGGGCGCAACTACGCCGCTGCTTGAAGTTCTGATGGCCGGTGCGGAGAAACCTCATTTTGAAGAAGCTTTCAAAATGCTCAACGAGCTGACGCGCAAGATCGGTTATCGTCCGCCGATTCTTGAAGAGCTGACGCGTTCGTACATCGGCGATAAGAGCGCTGCGTTCCAGAACACGTACAATTATTACATGGGTAAGTTCTTCTTTGACTATAACCGCACCGATCTTGCGCTTGAGTATTTGCAGAAGGTCGAGTCCGGAGCCAAAGAATACCCGAGCAGCCTGTACCTGATGGGCGTTGCGCAGCTTGATCCGTCGGTCAACGATATCGGTGGCGCGCTTCGTAACTTCGAGCGTGCGATTCTTGCGGCCGAGGCAGCCCAGAGCAAGGAGAACGACGAGGTTCTGCAGCTTGGCTATCTGGCACTTGCACGTGTTTTCTATGAAGTCGGTTTGTACGACGTTGCGTTGTTCTACTATCAGAAATTGCCGGCGAACTCGGCCAAGAATGCTTCGGCATTGTTTGAGCAGTCGTGGGCGTATTTCCTGAAAAACGATCACCAGCGTGCGCTGGGCGTATTTCATACGTTGAACAGTCCATATTTTGCGCAGTGGTACTTCCCGGATCTGTATATTCTGGAAGCGACGGTTTATCTGAACCTGTGCAAATTCCCGCAGAGCCAGGCGTCGATGGCGGCGTTCCGTGAGAAGTTCCTGGATAAGCGTCCGTTGCTGCAAGATTATTTGCAGGAAACTGCCGATCCGGTTGAATACTGGAACATGATTACGGCTGCGATGGACAAGAACAACAAGTCTCGAACGAAGACGTTGCCGCCGATTTTTGTGAATGCGGTTTTGGAAAACGTTTCGTTCTACAACATCTACAATGTTGTAGAGGCGCTTCGCGTTGAGAAAAAAGCGCTTGAGCAAAACATTGCCGCACTTGGTGAATTTGGCGAGGATGTTCTGAGCCGGGTCGATGAGCAGTTGGAAACCAAGATTCAGGAAGGTGGAATCATGGTTCAGCAGCGTTTGTCGGCGGTCGATCAAGAGCTGCAGGATTGGGAAATCAAGGCGATGCAGATCTCCTTTGACATCGATAGTGAGGAGCGCCGGCAGCTTCAGGAGCGTCTTGTGAACCCGGATTATGAGCCTGGCAAGGCTGAGGGCGGCACGACGTTGCTGATTGTGGCAGACGACTGGCAGCCGTGGCCTTTTGAAGGCGAGTATTGGGTCGATGAAGTTACCAGTTACCGGAGTCGGTTGCGCACGGAGTGTGTTGAACAATGAAACTACGCATAAACTTTAAAAGAACGTTTCAGGTCCTGGTGATCGCACTCGCCGTGAGTGTGGTGTCGCCGGCCTGGGCGCAAGATATTTCGCGGGGAAACACCAAACGCTCGACTTCGGAGTCGACGCTTGAAGAGGCGGCCCGCCGTGTGGAGGAGGAGTCCAAGCGACTCGACACGCGTCGCGATAGCGGCGAGGAGACGCTTCCAACGGAATCCCAGCTGACGCTGTCGCAGGTGCAGGACGAGAGCCGCAAAATGAGTGCGGAACAGCTCGATCAGCTCAAGCGTCAGTTGGAGAGTAAGAATCGCGGAATGATCGCCAAGCTTGATCAGATCATCGCCAGCGATCCGTACAATGCGCAGAAGCCGAACTGGATGTTCCAGAAAGCCGAGCTTTTGTTTGAGCTTCGCAATATGGAATACCTGCGTGAGCGTACAACGTATAACGCATGTCTGGATGCTGCCGATGCTGGCACTTCGGGCGAAGGCTGTGTTGAGCCGGAACCCGATTATGCGGAAGCGCACGAAATCTATGAAGAGATTTTGCGTCAGTATCCTGATTACAATCGACTGGATGAGGTTATTTACCGGCTCGGTAGCGGTTTGATCGAGGCTGGAAAAGGCGCTCAGGCGGTTGGCTATTTGCAGCGTCTGGTGACGAACTATCCGAACTCGCGATACATCCCGGAAACGCACCTGGCACTTGGTGAGTTTTTCTTTGAGCGGCAGATGACTGGCGCGGCTAAGGATAACTACGAGAAAGTGTTGGCGTATAAGGATTTCGCTGATTACGACTATGCGCTCTACAAGCTGGGCTGGACGCACTACAACCTGGGTGATTTCCGCGACAGTGTGGAAACGTTCAAGCAGGTTGTCGAGCGTACAAGCAAAACGCTTGGCTTCCAGCGTCAGGCGATCAACGACCTGGTCGTTGCCTTTGCTGAAGTCGAAAATGGCTGGCAGGAAGCGCGTGAGTATTTCCTGAAACATCAGGACAAAGAATTTACGTACGAAAAACTCGGCGCCATGGCTGGACTCCTGGAAGCACAGGGTAAAGAAAACAGCGCGATCGAGATTTACGAGTGGTTCTTTGTCGAACGCCCGAACCACCCGCGTGTTCCGGACTGGATGGAAAGCATCATTGTCTCCAAGAAAAAACTTGAGGACTTTGATGATCTCGAGAAGACGATGAATCGCTTCGTCGCGTATTTGAGTCCGAAGGGAACCTGGGCCGCTCATAACAAAGACAACGCGGGAGCGATGAATAACTCCCGTCTTTTGAATGAAGCATCGCTGTCGTTCCTGGCCAACCATTATCACCGCCAGGCGCAACGACTTGAGAACAAGTCGGATTATCAGACAGCAGCCAAATACTACCATCAGTTCATCGAGCTCTTCCCGGATAGCGCATTGTCCTTCGACATGACGTTCTTCCTGGCCGAGATTTATCTGCACAGCCTGGACGATTACGAAAAGGCCGCGCAGCAGTATCAGTTGGTCGTCGACCTGTATAAGGAAGAGCGCGTTCCGGCTGGAGCCAAAAAAGAAGACGTTGAGGCCATCGTTAAAGACTCTGCCTTTGCAGTCGTTACGGCGTATAACGAGCTTGTGAAGCAGCATCACGAGGACAGCATTCTCGTGAAGATGGCGCAGATGGAAGAGCGTTCGCCGGGTAAAACGGCGTCGCAGGCTTCTTCGCCGACGGGCGATCAGCCGCCGATTCCCAAAACCGATCTGCTCAAATATGAGCTTGGTTTTGTAAAGGCCAGTGATCAGTACGCATCGATGTATCCCAAAGAGGATATTACGCCGACCGTCGACTTCGTCGCGGCCGAAGTTTACAAGAGCCGTGGTCATTACGACTCCTGTATTCCGCGTTATGAGAACATCATTACCTATGCACCGAAGCATCGTTACGCGAGCTTTGCCGGTAACAGCTTGCTGGAAGCGAACTATCGCTTGCAGCGCTGGGACGAGGTGGAGAAGTGGGCGCGTCACTTGCTGGATAACAAGATTTTCGACGTTACGCCGCGTGATAGCCTGACGAACTCGATTGCGTATGCAATCAACCAGCGTGCGATCAATCTGCGTGATGAGAAAGAATTCGACAAAGCCGCGCAGGAGTTGTTGCGTCTGGCCGAAGAGTTCCCGAAATCCGATCTGGCGGCCGGTGCGCTTTTCAACGCGGCGGCAATCTACGAGCAGGGTGATGAAGTTCCCCGTGCCGTTGAGATTTATGAGCGTCTTGTAAAATCGTATCCGAAGGATGCGCTGGCACCGGAAGCGTTGTTCGTCATGGGTGCGATTTTTGAATCGCGCGCGGACTTCGATCGTGCAGCGAGCTATTTTGAGCGTCTTGGAACGCCGGATTACCGTGAGAGCGAGCGCACGGCAGACGCTCTTTATAACGCCGGAGTTTTGCGTGAAGCCTTGCAGCAGTGGGATAACGCGATCAACACGTATGAAAGTTATCTGAAGCTGTTCCCGAATCGTGAAAACATCCAGGAAGTTGAGCTTCAGCTCGCCTATCTTGAGAAAAACCGCGAGAACTGGCCTGCTGCCGTGCGGCGTTTTGAAGCGCTTTTGAAAAAATCGTCCACCACGCCTTCGCAACTGGTCGAGATCAATCTTGAGCTCGGGTTGTTGGGCGAGCAGATGAAGCCGCGCAACTGGGAGCGCACGACGGACGCTTATTTCTCCAAAGCTGTTGAAGTTTGGAGCACGTTGCCGGAAGCCGAAAAGCGTGCAGCACGGCATTCCGCGGCGGAAGCTCGCTTCCGTCAGGCGGAAGCTGTGTACAATCAGTTCGTAGCCGCCACGATCAGCAACAACATGCGTCAGCTTGAGCGCTCTCTGATTGCAAAAGGTGAGCTGCAACAAAAAGCCGAAGCCATGTACGGCGAGGTTATTGAGATGGCCAGTCCGCGTTGGGTAGCGGCCAGTGCGTATCGCATTGGTTCTTCGTACAAGAACTTTGCGGAAGAACTGTATAACTACCCGATTCCTGCCGGCCTGACCGAAGATCAGGAAGACGAATATCGTATGGCGCTTGATGACTTTGCGTTCCCGGTTCAGGAGAAAGCACTGGAAGCCTTCCAGAGTGCACTGAAGTTGGCGCTGCAGTATGAAGCGTACAACGAGTGGAGCAGTCTGTCGGCGAAAGAAATCAGCAAGCTGGAAGGTGATTCGTTCCCGATCACCAGCCAGGACGGTGTGGAGCCTGACCACGGCCGTGTCAACTTCTTCAAGACCTCGCCAATTACCAGCATGGATACGGTAGTTGAGCGCGCCAAAGCTCGTCGGGAGCGTCTTGCTCCTGCACCGGCCCCGGTAGAGGTCGACGAGAGTGATTCGTCGGATGCAGCAACGCAGGCCGCGGCACCTCAAAGCTGAAGGATATAAGCAAGGGTGCTGAAGCAACGCTCACGGGCCGATATGGCCCGAAGGAGAAAGACTGGTGACACTCCGTATGGCAGGAATTGAACTCATGAAAACAACACAGAATACCAGGCGGCATTTGCCCCTATTGATAATTTGCCTTTTGAGCGCGGCGTTTTTTACGGCATGTAGCTCGGCGCCGGTAAAACAGGATACTACGGTTGAGGAGATTCAACTTACGGCGTCTCAAAAAGCAGCGGAAGAAACCGGTTTGCAGGAAGAGGCATTGTTGTCTTTTCAGCAGGCGGTCAATGAAATGGCAAAGGAAGACGCTGATCTCGATGCTGCCGTAGCGCTGCTCGAGAAAGCGGTGGAACTTGAGCCGACTTTTGCGGAAGCGCATTACAATCTTGGCCTTTTGTATGCTGAAAGCGAGCGCCCTGAGCAATCGGTGGAGCATATTCAAAAGGCACGCGAGCTTGATCCGGACGTTTTTGAATACACGGTCGCCCTGGCACAGGCTTACGCCGTGAACGAGCAGTTTTCCGACGCCGAGCAGCTTTTCAGTGAAGTACTTGCACGGGATGAGGAAAACCTGACGGCCAAGAACAACATGGCGGTTATCGCGCTGAAACGTGGCGATGACGAACGTGCCATGGAGTTTGTTCGTGAAATTTTGCGTGAGGATATTCACAACGTCGGCGCGCTCAATACGCTGGGATTGATTTATTTTAATCGTGGCAATCTCTCGCTGGCAAAATACGTGCTTGAGAAGGCGTTGCGCGTAGAAGAGAAAAATACGGACGTGTTGAACAATCTCGGTCTGGTTTTCATGAAAGAAGAAAACGTGCCGGGTGCTGTGAATGCGTTTCAGCGTGCGATTACGGCGGACGAGAATTACCTGGAAAGCCGTTTGAATCTCGGTGCGATCTTGATCGAGTATCTGGACTATGCCCGGGCCGATGAGCATTTCACTGCTGCAGTTCGGATTGCGCCGCATCACTGCGTGGCCAATTTGGGTAAAGGTGCAACCGCTTATGCGACGCATGCTTACGGTGAATCGGAAGAGCGCTATAAGTATTATGTAGATCGCTGCGATTCTGAGCATATTTCCAGCTATGAGCGACTCGCCAAGCTCAATGAGTCGCATCTGAGCAATCCTGCCGAGGCGATTAAGTATTACAAAAAGCTGGCAAGTCTGAATCCGGATGAGGCCAAGCAGAAAGAATACAATGCAATGGTAGGCTTTCTGGAAAGTCAGCTGCAGACCAGCGAGCAAAAAACGCCTGAACCGGAAGCAGAGCCTGCTCCGCAAGCCGTGCAGGAAGAAGCCTCGGTGGATTGAGGCGGCTTTTGCAGCGACAGACGATTGACGCTTCCTGTAAGGCTTTGATACCTTGCAGGAAGCGTTTTCTTCGAACCTGGTAAAGAGAGCGGGGTTCGATGTTGGGAAATCAAGGAGGTTACTACTATGCGTAGATTGATAGCTGCAGGCGTGGCCGTGAGTTTGTTGGTGATCGGGTCGTCGGCGTTTGCGCAGGACGGCGACGGCGAAGTTCGCTCACGTTTTTATGACTTTGATAACATGTTGATCGATGGTGAGTTCAAAGCTCCCGATCTTCTCAAGGCGCGTGCACGTGAAAAGGCAGAGTTTCAGCGCCTTTTGGACTTAAAAAAGAGCTTTTTGCCAAAGATTCAAGAGAGCACTGAAGAGAATGCACTTCAGTAAGATTCTGTTCGAAAATCCTCATTACGCTCAAAAACCCCACCACGGAGTTGTTCCACAATGAAAATTGTTTGCGGAAGCTGTGGAGCCAAGTACTCCATTCCCGATGAGAAAGTTCAGGGAAAAGTCTTCAAAATTCGTTGTAAAAAGTGCAGCGACGTCATCGTCGTTAAGGGCATAACGGATGAAGGAGATTTGCAGAGTGCCGACAGCGATTTTGGTGCTTCCTTTGGACATTCCGACGGTGCTTCGGAGTGGTACGTTGTGCTCGATGGCGAGCAGGTCGGGCCGATTACGCCTGAAGAGGTTGAGGCATATTTTTCGGTAGGCCAGCTTTCGGGCGATAGTTTTGTCTGGCGTGAAGGTCTGGAAAACTGGGTTGCGATTAGTAGCCTGAGTGAGTTTGCGCATCTGATCCACATGTCGGGTGGAGGTGATGAGCACACGATGATTGCTGCTTCGCCGCATGAGGCCGGTGGGTTTGCGCCGCCTGATGATGCGACGGCCGTGATCGATTCTGCCAGATTTAATCCTGATCTGTACGGCATGGGAGGTCAGAGTCCGTCTTATGCGGCTGCTCCGGAAGTTTCCGGGGATACGTATGAATCGGCTGGCTATAGCGGCTATGACAGCGATCCGTATGGACAGGCTGCTCCCGCTGCGGCGAGTGATTATTCCGGATATGGAAGCGAGCCGGTAGCGGCTGCTCCGTCGTATCATGATAGCTACCAGAGCCAGAGTAGCGGCCATGACGATAGCTATGAGTCAGATGGTGGCGGTGGCATGTTTGCTGCGTTTGATTCAGCTCCGGCCGATGAAAGTGATTACAGCGGCGGATTTGGCGGTGGCGGATATGGCGGCGGATCGCAGGATTACAGCTCGGGCGATAGCGGCGGATTGAGTGGGAATGCGTCGGTTTCGGCCAATGATCTGGTCGGAGCGCGCAATGAAAACTCGGTTCTTTTCAGTCTGAGCAGTCTTGAGCAGGTCCAGGCTGTCAGCAAGCCGGCCGGTGGTAATCAGCCGGATGCAAGCGGCGGTAATGACAAGTCAGGTCTGATTGATATTCAGGCTCTGGCCTCGGCGCATGCTTCGATGAAAGGCAGTGGTGCAGCGGCTGGCGGCACGGCGGACGCTTTCGCGCCATCGACGATGAGCATGCCGGCATTGATGCCGATGCCGATGGGTAGCCATCGCAATAACAAGGGGTTGCTGATGGCTGTGATCATCGGCGGTAGCCTTGTGTTTGTGGGCTTGATTGCGGTTGTCGTTGTGTTGCTGACGCGTGAGCCGGTAACGCAGACGATTATTACGGAAGCTCCGGTAGCGCAGGCAGCGCCTGCTCCTGCTGTACCGGAGGTAGATCCAAAGTTGGCAGCGGAAGCTGCTGAGGCGGCGCGTGCAGCACTGGCGGCCGCAGAGGCTCCGCCTGCGCCAGCAGCGAACGAAGAGGAAGAGGCTGAAGTAGCGGAAGAAGCGAAAGCAGCGTCAGATACACGTACTAAAACGGCAAGCAAGTCTGCTCCGACCAAAGAAAAGACGGCTGCTGTAGCGGCGGCTTCTTCCAGCTCGAGTTCCGGTTCCACTTCGAGGACATCGAGCACGACGAGAACCAGTACTTCGTCCAAAAGTTCCTCGAAGGGCGGCATCGACGATATTCTGGGCCAGATCGATAGCAAAAGTTCGTCGGGCGGCTCAAAGTCGTCGGGTTCTACGACGGCCGCGGCTGCAGCTCCGGCAGGAAATGTGCCGGCTCGGTTGACGAGGCCGCAGGTGCAATCGACGATTCGTCAGTACAATGCACAGGTTTTGCGCTGTCAGCAGACTTCTAATTCCAATAAGTTGAGCGGAACGGTGAACGTACGGTTTACGATTCAGCCCAGCGGAAGTGTTTCCGAGGCGAATGTGCAAGCCGCTGAGTTCCGCGGCACGGATGTTGGTGGTTGTATTGAAAATGTGGTCAAGGGAATGAAGTTCCCGGCCTCACAGAGCGATCAGACGATTAACTATCCGTTTATTATTCGATAAATCGCTGCATTTTGTAGAAAATAGTGAAAAGGCACCCGATTTCGGGTGCCTTTTTTGTTGGTATGGCGGGCTGTTTCGAGGCCTGGAGTGTTATAAAACTTCTTGTTCCAGGAGGCGTGCCAGGCGTTCGGGGTCGAGGGCGATGGCCAGAGTGGCGCCGCCGGCGATGGTAACCTGGCCGGGAGCGGCTCCTCTGGGTTTGCGCACGTGTTTGGCTTCGGCGTAGGTGACATCGATGATGGAATCGTTTTTGCCGCGCGAGAAGTATGCGGCAAGCGTTGCTGCGTCGAGTAGATCTTCACTGCGTGGGGGCTGGGAGTTTTCCATGCGAAGAAGGACGTGTGCTCCGGTCCAATCGCGAGCGTGCATCCAGATGTCGCGTCCGCGTGCGATGCGTGTTGTGAGCGTATCGTTGTGTTTCGCGCCTCGTCCTACGAGGATGGTAGCGCCGCTGCGGGCGCGAAATTCTCGGTACGGTTGTCGGGGGCTGGCGGCCTGCGCGCCCCGGGCCTGGGAGGCTTGCGGGCGTGCGGGGGGAAGTAGTCGACTTTGGCGGAGTTCATCGGCGAGTTGGTTGAGGGCTTCGGGTGAATCACAGGCGTCGAGTTGAAGCTGGACCGCAGTGATTTTCTCCAGTGCATCCATGCTTTCGAGCAGGCGGTCTTCGATTTTGCCGGCAGCGTCTTTGAAGCGGCGATATTGGTGAAAATAGCGGGCGATATTGTGCTGAAGGGGACGTGCGGGATCGAGTGGGATTTCGATTTGAGGCATGTCTTCCTGGTAATAGTCGGTAACCCATGCGGAAGAGGCTCCGCGTGGGATTTCGCGAAAGGCAGCCTGGAGCAGTTCGCCCCAGCGGCGGTATTGATCTGCGTTTTCTACTTTTTTTAGGTCTTTTTCGATGTTTTCGATGCGTTTGGTCAGTGTTCGAGCGCGTTGACGGAGTCGGGTGCGGAGTTCCTGTGCGTGGCGGTCGAATAGCTCGGTCTGGCTGCGCTCGGTGTAGGCTTTTTCAACGTGAAGTGAACGTTCTCGTTTCTCGGAAGGTATCGTGTCGAGCTGCCATCGAACACGGTCTGCAGCGGTGTGGCGTGTGGAAGTGGGCGCGGTCAGTGGAGGAGGAAGTTCGTAGGCCGAGCCAATACGTAAGCCGCGGGTATTGCCAGCCTGTGTTCCGCGGATAATGCGGTTTTTGTCGAGCAAATAGACGTTGGCAAGGTTTCCGGTTAGTTCGAGAAGTAGATAGGCCGTTGTGCGGGGGGCTGGTCCCTGGAAGTCTTCGGATGGAATCCAGGCTGGATCGACGATGCGGGCTTTGATTTCGATGATGCGATCGTCTTTGTGGTGATGGCAGTCTTCGATGATGGAGCCGTCCAGCCATTTGCGGAGGAGCATGGTGAAATGAGACGGGTGCTCGGGTTGCCGTTCACGGCTGGTGACGAAATGTAGGCGCGTAAGATTGGGGCTGGTTGAAACGAGAAGGAAGAGGTTTTCTCCGGGGCGTCGCAGGCGTAGGACAAAGGTGCGCGGGTCGATTTCGAGAACACGTTGGATGGTGGCCTGGTGAATAGCAGGGGAGATTTCTTCGACAAGCAGCGCGATTTCGGCACGGGTGAGGCTCATGACCTGTCCTGTTGATGGATTGAATTGGGCGTGGAATTTTACGGATTCCGTAAGCATGTTAATGTAGCGCATGGGCGGTCGTCGACCGCTGATTATTACCGGTTTCAGGTCAGTTTCCGTACAAAAGAGCGTGCGTGTGAAGAATCTAAAGTATTTTGGGGTCATTCTGGCAGCAGTTTTGGTCGTTTTGACGGCAGGTTGTGCGGGCGTCGATAAAAAGCAGCAGGAACTCCAAAAAACCAGCGAATGGCATTACGAAATGGGGGCGGGTTATTTTGAGGCCGGTGAGATTCCGCTGGCGATTCGGGAGCTGACGTTTGCGCTGGAGGCCAATCCCGATCATGAGCAATCTCATTATTTGATGGGATTTATTTATATGGGGCGGCGCAATTATACGAAGGCTGTGACGCATTTTCGAGAAGTGTTGCGGGTGAATCCTAAGTATCATTTTGCCAAGAATAATCTGGGAACGGTGTATCTGGCGATGGGACGCTGGGAGGAGGCCGAGGAGGTGTATCTGGAGCTGCTGGATGAGCCGCTCTATACCACACCGGAGCTTGCGCATAATAATGTCGGTTGGGCGTACTACAGCACAGGGCGTTACAGTGAAGCGTTGGAGCATTTTCGGATGGCGGCGTTTTTGAAACCGGAAATGTGTCTGGCCGATAATAATCAGGGGCTGACTTACGAGGCGATGGGCAATCGCAGTGAAGCGGTTTCTGCTTATCGGCGCGCGATCCAAAAGTGTCCGATCAATTATCAGGAGCCGCATTTGAATCTTGGGAAGATATTGCAGGAACAGGGTGATACGCGTGCGCGAGCGCATTTTCAGCGTTGTGTCGAGTTGCAGCCGAGTACGATGGTTGCGGATCGGTGCCGGGAATATTTGCGGCTGGATTGAATGATTGGCGTAGAGAAACTGAGATGAAGAATTATAAGCTGAGCGATGCGCAAAGCCTGTTGTACGTGCTGGTTGAGAACGATGCATCGACCTTGATGTCGCGCATGGGACATGATCATGTGATACGTGCGACGGGTTGGCAGGGAAAATTTGCCTATGACCGTGACCGGCCGGAATCCAGTCGTGTGGAATTTACGATTCCGGTACAGGGCTTGCGTGCTGATGAGGCGGATATGCGGCAGCGGGTGGGGTTGTCGGGTAAGGTTTCTTCGGGAGATTGTCGGAAAACCGAAGAGAATATGCTGAAGAAGAATCAGCTATGGGGAGAGCGATACGCTGAGATTACTTTTGTATCGACAGGATTCCGTCAGGGCGATGGCGCCGGGAAGTTGCTGGTGTCGGGGGTATTGACGATTCGGGGTGTGTCGAAATCTCTGGAGGTCGATATGACGATCGGTGACGAGGCAGGCGGCGTCAGAGCGTCGGGTCGTTTTTCTGTGCGTCATGGGGATTTTGGTTTTCAGCCGTTTAGTGCGCCGCTGGGAGCATTAAAAAATAAAGATAACATTGAGTTTGTCATTGATGTTCTGGGCGTTGAAGAAGTCTGAGAAGCAAGAACTGTCGTTTGGAGTATGTAAAGCAGGAGTATCTTGTCGAGATAGTATTCAGCGTTGAGAGTTTTTCAGAGCAGGTAAATAAAGAGAGTCGATAAAAGCGGTAATTTATTAAAGAGAGCTTCCGATGTACTGGTCCGGTACATCGGAAGCTTTTTTATTGTCCAGAGCGTAGGGGCAGGGGAAGGCCGGGAAGACGATGAGGCAGGCTGGTTGTCGGAAGTAGTGTGTTTTGTGTGTTTAATGGGGCTGATGATGGTGGGGCGAAAAGAAAAAACAATAAAATACAAAGAAAATACAAAAAACAGGCAACATTTTTGAAAATCTGTCGATAACAGATCGTGAGGTTTTATACAGGGCTGCTTTTTTGAAACTTTGGCAGAGGGGATTTTTACAATGATTAGCGATCCGATTGGTGGAAAACTTGCTGCGCAGGCATTACAGCAGCCGCAGAATTTGCAGGAAGTAGGGAAGACCGCAAAGCAGGGAGGTGGGGCGACTTTTCAGGAGGTGATGAATCGGCAGACGGAGGAAGCGAACCAGGTGGAAGCGGCGAAGGCTGCCGGTCCGGTGGAGGCGACGCAGAAAACCGAGGGCGTTGAGAAGTCGCGGATCGATGATTTTATGAAAGGTGTGCTCAAGGATGAGAAGCAGATCGACAAGATGATGGCGCGTTGTATGAGCGGCGGGATGATTGATCAGAAAGAGATGCTGCAGATGCAGGCGCTGATTTATAGCTATTCTCAGAAGGTAGATCTGGCGACCAAGGTAGTTGAGAAGGCGACGGGTGGGCTTAAGCAGGTCATGAATACGCAGGTTTGATGAAGTTTCGGGATGCCTGGGGACGTAGCAATTTTAAGGAGGGATTGCATGAGGATCTGGTGGATGTTGGGTGTGGTGTTCATGGCTGTCTTGTGGGCAGGTTGTAGTGAGGCAATTCACCACGGGTTGAGTGAGGGTGAGGCGAACGAAATCGTGGTGGTGCTGGAGCAAAATGCGATTGAGGCGCACAAGGCGCCTGATCCGGCGGGGGAGGAAACCTGGTTGATCAAGGTGCCCTCAGGGAGTCGCGTGGACGCCTGGCGCGTGTTGCAGATCGAGGGATTGCCGCGGCCGAAGGTGGGTGGTTTCGGTGAGTTTTATCCAAGTGGCGGCTTGATACCGACTTCGAGTGAAGAGCGGATTTTGCTGCAGTATGCGACAGCGCAGGAGTTGCAGAAAACCTTGTTGAAAATTGAAGGGGTGGTGGATGCCCATGTGAATCTGGTGATTCCTCAACGGCCGAGGGTGCAGCTATCGGGCGATGTGGTTGAGCGGCCGCGGGCAAGTGTCCTGGTGCAGTATCGGGCGCGGGAAGACAGTAGTGAGCCGATTACGGTGGAGGGAGTGCGTGCGCTGGTAACAGGTGGTGTGGAGGGGCTGGAGCCGGATGCGGTACGGGTGGTGTTGATGCCGCTTTCTCGCAGTGCGGAGCCGTTACTGGAGCCGGCACTTGCGCAGGTGGGGCCATTGGCGGTTGCGCCGGGGAGTAAGACGCCGCTGCAGATTTTATTTGGGACGATGGGAGCGATGATCGTGGCGCTGGCAGCGGTGTCGATCTTTTTTATTATCCGGCGAAAATCATGACGATCAGCAGACATGAACTGAATGAGGCTGAAGCGAGATTTTTGTGGGCGGTGGCGCATTTTGGCGGGGACGAGTCGTTGCTGTGTGGTCTTGATAAGCGTGCGCAGGCTGTATTGACGCCGAAGCTTGCAGCGCTTGCCAGGATGGAGGCTGCAGAGCGTGCTGAGCTTGC
The DNA here is from genome assembly GCA_040393065.1 of Lujinxingia vulgaris. Classification (GTDB taxonomy): domain Bacteria; phylum Myxococcota_A; class Bradymonadia; order Bradymonadales; family Bradymonadaceae; genus JACCWM01. Next base: position 31,993 of record JBEBUW010000033.1, read on the forward strand.
GGACGAGTGGGCCAGGATGGATGCAGTGGCACGGCGTAAACAGAGGGAAACGGGATGGGGCGGTGGCGAGTTGTGGCGGGGCGCGGCGGACTTTTCTGTGCAGAAGTTGAGTCAGTTGCCGGCGCAGGATTTGTTGGCGTCAATGCTACAGGTGGGATTGTTTCAGTTTGCGGTTGTGGTGCGTGAACAAGATCGGCGGCGAATGATTCGGACTCGACGTGAGTTGGGTGAGGGGTTGATGACGTTTCTGGATCAATATCTGGCGTTGGGACGTGTTGTGAGCTCGGAAGAGGGCGTGCGTATTCGAGAGGTTTTGATTGTGCTGAGCCGCCGCTATGATCGAATTGATGTGCAGCTGGGGCATCTGGGGATGTATTTCGTAGCGTGTGCGGCTGGTGCGCGTTTTCGCCGTCAGAGTGAAAGGATTGCAAAAACACTGGGGGGAGATCTGGGGCAAGCGTTTGGCTGGTATTATGTGCGGAGTTTGAAACGCGGTCGTGAGGAGCTGTGGGAGATCGCGCGTCTTGCGCTGGAGGCGTTAAGCTCGGTTCATCATGCGAAGGAGGGAAGTTATGGATGAGAGTCGCCGTATATCGGAGAAATCTCGCAGTGTGGTGAGGCGAACGGCGCAGGCTGTGGAAGTGACGGGCGGGCGGGCGGTGGTGCAGCGAAGCGGTGCCTGGGCCGTTGGGGGAACCTCGGAGTTAGTCAGTGAGATGTCGACCACGGGATCGTTATCGATAGAGCAGTTGCCTGCGCGAGGGGCGGCGGGAGCTGTCGACCAGGCTGGAAGTTCTGCTTCGTCGGTGCGGGTGTTGAAATCACCTGATGGATATGGCTCGGAAATTCGAGCTATTTTTGGGCGTGGCAATGTGCGGGTGATGAAGGGGGCAGTGATTAAGGATGTGCAGGCTGTTCAAGGGTATTTGCAACAGGCCTGTGTGGAGGCAAGAAGGATTGCTGAGGAGGGGGCCAGGGAGGTCGAGAGGGCTTATCAAGAGGCGCGGGAAGCGGGAAGGCGCGAGGCATTTGAGGAGGTGCTTGGTGAGCTCGGGCGTGCGCGTAGTGAGTATGACAAGCTGATGCGTGCATCGGAGACCGATATGGTGGAGCTGGCGCTTCATATTGCGCGTCAGATTATCGGGTATTTGATTGAGGTTGAGCCGACGGTGATGCGGGATATCGTGGCGAAAAGTCTGGTGCAAGTGCGAGGGAAAAGTCAGATCGTGGTGTTGGTTCACCCCGAAGACTTGAAAGTCATTGAAAAAATGCACGGCGAGTTGGCGCAACAGGTTGAGGGAGCGGCGCTGTATTTCGGTGAAGATCCGAGGATAGAGCGTGGTGGTTGTGTGATTGAAACTGAGTCGGGGCGACTGGATGCCCGGCTGGATGTTCAGTTGGATGTATTGCGGGGAATTTTGCTTACGGGAGAACAGTGATGGTGGAAGAGCGATTTGCCGGAGTGTCATCGTCGATTCTGGGGCGTTATTTGGAGCGGCTGGATAACGCATCAGCGGTTGTGCAGTTTCGGGGGCGTGTGCAGGAGGTCACCGGGCTGGTAGTGCGCGCGGTTGTACCGGATGCCTCGGTTGGGGAGTTGGTTGATATTCATCGGGCCGATGGGGAGATAATGCCGGCGGAGGTTGTTGGTTTTAAAGATGGGTTGGTTGTCTTGATGCCGCTGGGAGGTGTGGAGGGGATTGGTCCGAGTGATGAGGTGCATTCGACGGGGAAACCGTTGTCGATTGCGTGTGGATATGGATTGCTGGGGCGTGTGCTGGATGGATTGGGGCGGCCGATTGATGGAGGGCCGCCGCTGGGAGGGCCGGGGTTTGTCGACTGGCCGATCATGCGTGAGGCGCCCGATCCGCTGGAGCGTCAACGGATTGTACATCCGATGTCGATGGGAGTGCGCGCGATTGACGGGCTTTTGACGGTGGGTGTGGGGCAGCGCGTCGGGCTATTTGCCGGGTCGGGTGTAGGGAAGTCGACGTTGATGGGACAGATTGCGCGAGGCAGTGATGCGGAAGTGATCGTGATCACGTTGATTGGGGAACGCGGGCGTGAGGTGCGGGACTTTCTGGAGGAGGTCCTTGGCGAAGAGGGAATCAAGCGTGCGGTGGTTGTGTGCGCGACGAGTGATGCGCCGAGTCTGGTGCGTTTGAAATCAGCGTTTGTGGGCACGGCGATCGCGGAGTGGTTTCGCGATCAGGGCAAAAGCGTATTGTTGATGATGGACTCGGTGACGCGTTTTGCGCGCGCTCAGCGGGAAGTGGGGCTTGCAGCCGGGGAGCCGCCAGCGCGTCAGGGCTATCCGCCCAGTGTTTTTAGTATGCTGCCGAAGTTGTTGGAACGGACGGGAAATGACGCGAAGGGTTCAATCACTGCGCTTTATACGGTGCTTGTGGCGGGTGGTGATATGGAAGAGCCGATTTCCGATGAGGTGCGGGGAATTCTGGACGGGCATATTATTTTGAATCGAAAACTGGCCAGTCGAAATCACTGGCCGGCGATTGACGTGTTGCCGTCGTTGTCGCGCGTGATGAGTGCGGTGACGAGTCGTGAGCATGTGAAAGTCGCCGGGCAGTTTCGTGAAACACTGGCAACGTATGAGGCCAAGCGCGATTTGATCAGTCTGGGGGCGTATGAATATGGAACGGACGAAAAAGTCGATTTTGCGATCGATTTGATCGAAGAGCTGGAGGGGATTTTGAAGCAGGGGTTGGATGAATATACGACGCTTGAGGAGACGATTGAGCGGATGCTTGATCTATTTGGGTAAGGCAGATTTTTATGAGCCAGTATGACCTGCAAGTTTTGTTTGAGTTGCGTGAGCGGGCTCGGGAGGAGGCCGAGGAGGAGTATGGCGCGCAGCTCAATGAGTTGGAGCGCAGAAAACGCGTGACAATTGCCTGCCGTCAGAAGCTGGAAGCGGCGATTGTTCGTCGTGGTGAGCTTTGTGAGGCGTTTGATCGTGAGATGATCGAAAAGTCACTGACGATGGTCGATGTGCATCGGTTTGATGCGTACATCGCAGGGTTAAAACTCGATGAGCAGGAAATGCAGCAGGATATTGAACGTGCGGAACGTGAGGAGGTTGTTCAGGCACGTACTGTGGAAACGGCACGTGTGGCGTTGTTGGAGGCGAGTCGGCAGTTGAAGGCGGTAGAAAAGCATCACGAGGAATGGCAGGCGGAGCAGAAAGTCTTATTGGATCGTAAACAATCGGACGCGCTGGATGATATTGCGGCGCGCATCTGGCGGGAGCAGCATTCATGAATAGCAATCGAATCGGGCAGAGTGGCAATGCAGGGGCGGCGCAGCAGTTGCCCTGGCCGCAGGAATCTTCGCAGGTGCAGGGGTTGCGGCGCGCGATTACGGCGCATATGGGGGGCGGCACGGTGGATACGGACGTGGCGCCGATGATGTCGGAATTGCTGGCCAGGCTTGAGAGTTTTGTGGAGCCGGTTCGGAGCACGGATCTACGGCCTCCGCCGTCGCCTGATCCTGCCAATCCTCCAGGGCCTGCCGAGGCGATGTCGGCGCTGGGACGTGCGTGTGATGCTTGTAAAGAGCTTGTGAGCGGGCGGCCAAACGGTGAAAGCGGGCAGCGAATCGCGGCGATGGTCGAGGTCGTTTCTCGACACCTGGAAATGAAGCATGAAATTGTATTTCGTGTGGAACAGCCGGGAGCTCAGAAGGCGTAATGGCTTGGTAGAAATCCTGGTGTCGCTGTATACAGAGAATGAGCCAATTCTCCGCCAGGTTTTTCTGGTTGTCCGCCGTAAGGTTCGTTGTAGGGATTTGTCGTTATGTTTTCATCCGATATATGGTTTTTTCGCCGGCTTGGAATCCAAACTCGCCTGCCTGATTCTGTGCTGCAAGAATTAAAAAAACAGGGGTATGTCGAACGCTGGGGGCATGGCGCAAAGATTTATCATGAGCAGGATGATGAAAATTTGTATGTGATTCTGGGCGGGCAGGTTTTTCTGGAAGATGGCTTTTCGCGTGGGCAGACGCGGCTGTTGCGCGGGGATATTTTCGGCAAAATAGCGACGGCGGCGCAAGAAAAAACGGAGATCATTCAGAGTGCTGAGGAGGGTCGGGGCGGCCAGCATGAGCCGTCTCAGACGCGATTGATTGCCTTTGATGAAACGACGTTGTGGGCCGTTTCGCAGGAGGCGTTTCGAGAGATTACACGCGAGCACCTCGGGCATTTTGAAACGCCGGTCGGTGGACTGTTGGGGCAAAAGTCGCTGGTCAGGATTCCGGTTTTGCCTTTGTTGTGCACATCGCCAGCTGCGCGGATTGCGCGGGTTTTGCTGCATCTGGCAGAAACGCAGGGGACGATTGTGAAGGATACTGCCACGTTTATGACTGTTTTGAAGCCGGCGCAGATCGGGCGGCTGACGGGGCTGGATGCGGGGCGCGTGCGTGTTTTGTTGATGCATTTTTTGGCTGAACAGCTTGTGATTGTGAAGGGGCAAAAAGTAACGATTCCCAGCGTTGAGGCGATTCGCGCCCTTTCGGTTTCGTCGGATTGAGGCGTTTGATGCCAGGAATTGCTGTTACGATCAGGGTGGAACGCAGGGAGTTTGCGCTTGATGTTGATTTTGCGCTGAAGGGACGACGCATCGCTGTGCTGGGGCCGAATGGTTCCGGGAAAACTACCTTGCTGAAAACATTGTTGGGCGTACATCGCCCTAAGCAGGGGCGGATCTGTCTGGGAGAAGCCGTGGTCTTTGATTCGGCTCTGGGAATTGAGCTGGGGCCGGAGGAACGAAAGATCGGGTATGTACCGCAGAATTACGGTCTTTTTCCGCATTTGACGGTCTGGCAAAACGTGGCATTTGCTCTGGAAGCGCAGCCGGGAAGCAAGCGGTCAGAAGGCAAGCGCCTGGCGTTGGAGCTGTTGAAGCAATGGAATGTGGAGGAGCTGGCTGAGCGCAAGCCGCATACGTTGTCGGGCGGCGAGTGTCAGCGTGTGGCGCTTGCGCGTGCGCTGGCCGTGGGGCCGGAGTGGTTGTTGTTGGATGAACCGTTCTCTGCGCTGGATGTGCAGGTGCGGGGGCCGCTTCGTAAGCAGCTTTTGGAGTATCTGGAAACGCAGGGGAGTTGCGGACTTTTGTTTGTGACGCATGATTGGCGCGATGTGGAGGCGTTGGCGACACATGTGGTCGTGCTGGGGGCGGGTAAGGTGCAGTATTTTGGGGCGGTTGAGGAGATTGGCCGTGATGGCGGAGGCAATGCGCCGCTGTTTGTGAGATCGTTGTTTGAAGTGGAGTCGATACTTTGAAAGTTGTCCGATTCTGGTTGGTTATTGTTCTCTGGGGGGTTGGGCTCGGAGGGATGGCCTGCAAGTCGGCAGCTTCTCAAGAGGAAATTACGGTTTCTGCGGCGGCGTCTCTGCGTGAGGCTTTTGAGCAATTGGGGCAGGATTTTGAGGCTTCACGGCCAGGTGTGAAGGTAGTTTTTAATTTTGCTGGCAGCCAAAGTTTACGGATGCAAATCGAGCAGGGGGCGCGGGTGAATGTTTATGCGTCGGCAGATCCCGGGCATCTGGAGGCGCTCGTGGAAAGTGGGCATGTGACTGTGGGGTATCCGCTGGCGGAAAACTCATTGGTGCTGGCGGTTTCTTCGAAGAGCGCAGGCGTGGAGCGATTTGAAGATCTTGTGCATGTGGAGCGGTTGGTTCTGGGCGGGCCGGAAGTGCCTGTAGGGCGCTACAGTCAAGAGGTGATTGCCAAGGCGGATGCGGCGCTGGGGAATGGGTTTGCAGACAAGGTTCGGGCGCGTGTGGTGTCGCGGGAAAATAATGTGCGACTGGTGCTGGCCAAAGTGGTGTTAGGCGAGGCGGATGCGGCGCTGGTGTATCGAACGGATGCGATTGCGGCGGGAGCCGGAGTCAAGATTGTGGAAATTCCGCAGGCTTATCAGGTCGTGGCTACGTATTCTATCGGGGTTGTCGGGCGCGACAATCGGGCGCGGGCGCAGGAGTTTGTGGATTTTGTACGGTCTGAACAGGGTGCGGCCAGGTTGTCTGCGTATGGATTTCAGTCGTTGCGGGTGCTTCCAGCCAGTCGTGAGGCGCGATGAAGTTGTACATGCGTGGTGGACATGGGCGATGGCGGGATAGCGTGTGGGCGGGCGTGGGTGGCCTGTTGGCAGTGGGATTGCTGACGCTGTTGCTGGTGCCGCTGGCGGTTCTGGTTCTGGGGGCAGGGCTGGGGGCGGGGGCAATCGAACAGCTTGGCCATCCGGTAGTGCGCGATGCATTGTGGCTGAGCCTGTGGACGACGTTTGTGAGTCTAGGATTGATAGTGGCCGGTGGTTTGCCGCTTGCGTGGTTTCTAGCGCGGGCGCGGGCTACGCGGTTGGTGCGGGTATTAGAGACACTGGTGGAGATGCCGATTATCGTTCCGCCAGCGGTTGTGGGGGTGGCGTTGCTTTTGACGTTTGGGCGCGGTGGCGTGTTCGGTGGGCCGTTGGAGCAATGGTTTGGAGTGCGGTTGACGTTTACGTCGGCGGCAGTAGTGATTGCGCAGGTGGTGGTGGCAGCGCCGTTTTTTGTGCAGTCGGCGCTGGCTGCATTTCGGCGAATTGATGAAGAACTGTTCGTGGTAGCGCGTTCGCTGGGAGCGTCGTCTTCAAAGATATTTTTTCGAATCGCGGTACCGCTTGCGATGCCCGGGTTGGTGAGTGGCGCGGCTTTGAGTTGGGCGCGCGCGCTGGGGGAATTTGGGGCGACGTTGCTGTTTGCTGGAAATTTGCCGGGCAAAACGCAGACGATGACATTGGCCGTGTATTCGGGGCTTGAGGTGAGTATTGAGCTTGCGCGGACGTTGTCGGCGATTTTGCTGCTGACGGGGGTTGTGTTGTTGATTGCCTTGCGGGTGTTTCTCGCGCGTGCGGCTGCCGGGAGAGAGTAGTCCGCCAAAGGACATTTCGTGGAAATGTAGAAATTTACAGGACCGGCCGGCCTGGACAGAACAGTTCTTGAAAAGACATGAAAATTATAGAAAATTCTGTAAATTCAGAAATTTTCTGCCTGAATTTTTGCGCACTAAAGCCTCGTCACTGCAAAATTTTTCTACTTTTTTTGCCG
>JBEBUW010000034.1:0-38861 GCA_040393065.1 Lujinxingia vulgaris
GAAAAGTGAGGCCCGGCTCCCGTCTCAGAGACGGGAGCCGGGGCAGTGAATACGTGGGGTAGGAGGGGATTACAGGGTCCAGGGGCGGGCGACGAATGTGGCAAGTATGACGATGAGAATGACGAGGAGTCCGGTGATGCGACCAAGGTAGCTGGCGAGTTTGCGGTAGCGTTCGGTGGTGGCAGGATCGAGGCCGGGCTGTGCGGCGCGGGGGCCAAGGTACCAGTCGTGAATGCCGGAAATGACGAGCATGGTGGCGACAAGGAGGAGCTTTTGGGAGAGGACGGCGGTGTGCGGAGCCTGGAAAAAGCTGAGGTCGAGCAGGTTGTGCAGGCGCGCGCCCCAGAACCAGATCATGTAGCTGCCGGTGAGGAGCAGAATGGCCAGGGCAGACCAGCCCACGGTGCGGAAGCGGTTGCCGAGATTGGTGAGGAGTTCGCGTTTGAGGTCGGGCTCGAGTTTGCGGGCGGCCGGGACGGCGATCATACCGATGAAAAGGACGCCACCTACCCAGGTGACGGCGGAGAGGACGTGGAGGATGACGCAGATTTTGTAGAGCATTAGGAAGCCTGGTCAAATGGGCCTTAATCCCAGGTATGCGCAATGCGGACAAGGCGCGTGCCGTCGGGGGTGTGCATCAGGGTGTCCCACCATTCGGTGCCGGCATGGATGTAGCGGATTTGCAGACCATTGACGGCGCGGGCCAGGAAGAGTTCGCGGGCGTCTGAGAGGGTGATGTTCTGGTCGCTGGCACGGGTCTGTGGGCCGTGGCCGCGTGCGGTGACGCCGAGGATTTGGCACAGGGTGGCGATGTCGACAAAGAGTTGTTCGAGGGTTTCGTCGTCGAGAATTGCGTCGTTAAGGCGCGGTAATTCGGCCCGGGTGACGGGCTGGTAGTCATCGGCGCCGAAGATCTCTTCGGATTGCTGCGAATTTTTGGTGTCTTGGAAATCACTCATGGGCAGGTTCTAGGCGATGGTTTGTGTGGTGGATTCGACCGGACTGAGGACGATTGCAATCACGGGAGCGGGGCAGACGCGGTAGCATTCGGCACAACCTGTGCAATGGGCTGGATCGATGGTGGGGCGATGCTCGTGGATCTGGATGGCGCCTTCGGCCGGGCAGTGTTCGGAGCAGACGGTGCAAAAGGAGCCGGCGTGTGCCAGGCACCGTGCGGGATTGATCTGCGCAGTGACGGGATTGGCAGCCAGCTCGGTTTCGGTGGTTTCCTTGCGGTCGAAGCTGGTCAGGAGACTAAAAACATCGAAGGGTTTCTGGTCTTTTGGAGGCTGAACGACGCCGATCATGGCGCGTGCACGGGCGCGTGCCAGTTCGATTTGTTGTTGGGGGGTAAGCGCTTCGGCCGGGTTGTTGGGATGGGCAGCGGGCAGGGGCGCGGGTGTGTGCACGGGTGGTGTGGGGCGAACGGAAATGGGCGCTTGTGCGGCTTCGGCTTCCTGGAGAGCGCGTCGTAAAAAGCCGCCGCGCAGGAAATCGCGGCGGTTGATATCGATTTTACCGTTGTTGTCGCTCATGGAGGGCTCCAGTATCGCGGTAGGATTACTGCCAGAATGGGTTGAGATCGGAGTCCGGGCGCAGGTCGAGCGTCGCGCTGGGAGCATGGCACTGCACGCATTGGGAGCGCCACGGATGGGTGGTGCGCAGGCCCGGACGTGCGGTCAGACCGTGGCAGCTTGTGCATTCGGTACGCATGCGAGTCGGGTGCGGTATGGGGGGCGGCGCGCCGTCGTAGGCCGGCGAGGGGAGCGAGAAACGTTCCAGGCCTACAAATGCGTTATCGAGGGGAAAGTCTTCGGCGTACAGTTCAGGGATGGGCATCGATCCGCCGGAAACGACGTGGCACTGGGTACAGTTGGTCATGTACTCGTGGCTGATGGGCGTGGCGAGTTTACCGTCGATGGTCATGCCGGTGCCGTGGCAGGCGATACATTCGGCGGCGCCGGTTTCGCGGATTGCGTGGGGGATTGTGGGCGGTGCGCCGGCATAGGCACGGTTTTGCGCTCGGTCGGCCAGGGCGGCTTCGTAAAGTTCGGGGGTGCGTTCAACTTCGGCAAACAGGTCGGAGCCGGGAGCGGACAGGCGCTGGAGATCGTTGCGTGAGCTGTTGTAGGCGCCCAGCGGTTTATTCATGATTTCGCGGTAGCTGGGAGCGGTTCGAATGGCCTGGTCGTTCTGCTCGTCGTCGGATGCGTCCGGAGCTGGCTGCGGCTGCGTGTAACCGGCCAACGCAAGCTGATCGTAGGTGTGGTCACGCGTTCCGACGATGTAGCCGATCGCGGCAAGGCCAATGACGATGGCCAGGAAAATATGGAGGCTGCGATTGTTTTTGAGCATCAGCCTTCCTTTGTTTTGGGAGCGGTTGTCCTGGTTGTAGCGACTTTGCGAATGCGGACGGCGCATTTTTTGTAGTCGGGCTGCTTCGACCAGGGATCGTAGGCTTCGAGCGTGACTTCGTTGATCAGCAGGCGTTCATCGAAGAAGGGAACGAACATGGACCCACGAGGTGGTTTGCCGCGGCCATTGATCCAGACCGGTAATTTTATCTGTCCGCGGCGCGATTCAACGATGACTTCCTCGCCGTTGGCGATGCCAAGCACGTGAGCGTCTTCGGGGTGAACTTCGATGTAGGCCTGGGGCATGGCGTTGCGTAGCTCGGGGACGCGCATGGTCATGGTGCCGGAATGCCAGTGTTCGAGGACGCGGCCGGTGCATAGCCAGAACGGGTATTCGGCGTCGGGCACTTCGGGGGCGGGTTCCCAGGGGTGGAACCAGATAAGCGCACGATTGTCGTCGGTCACGGAGTGGTAGAACTGGATGCCGGCGCCTTTTTCCACAAAGGGATCGTCAAATTCTGCAAAGCGAAATTGTGTCTCGCGCCAGGAGCCGTCTTTTTGTTCGACGACCGGCCAGCGCAGGCCGCGAGCTTTGACGTATTCGTCGTAGGGAGCGAGGTTTTTGTGCTTGAAGCCGGTGAACTTGCGGTATTCCTCGAAGAGGTGGCGGTCGACGTTGACGTCGTAGTAATTTTGCCAGCGCCAGACGGGGACTTCGCGGCCCTGGGCATCTTTGATGCTGAAAATAAAATTGCCGTCTTTGTCTTTCATTCCTTCGACGCCAAGCTCGAAGAGGCGGCGTGCGACGGCGATGGTTTGCCAGCAATCGTCGCGTGCCTGGCCGGGCGGATCGACGCGCTTGAACCATTGTTGGGTGCGTCGTTCGGAGTTTCCATACATGCCGTTTTTCTCGACCCACATGGCGCTGGGAAGCACGAGGTCGGCATGTTTGGCGGTGGCGGTCAGATAAACGTCGGAGACGATCAGGAATTTGCCGTCGATTTTGCGGCTGGGGTAAAAGAGCTTGTTCAAGTTGGGCAGCGTCTGGCCGGGATTGGTGACCTGGACCCAGAGCGTGTTGATGTCGCCGCCCTGATTCTGAGGCGTCGAGAATTTTTCCCACATTTCGACGGTGTGATAGCCGGGCGTGGGGTGGATGCGGCCGGCGGGTAGATTCCAGATTTCTTCGGTGGTTTTGCGGTGCGCTTCGTTGTTGACGACGAGTCCGCCGGGCAATCCGTGGGAAAGGGTGCCGACTTCACGCACGGTACCGCAGGCGGAGGGCTGGCCGGTAAGGCTGGTGGGAGCCGAGCCGGGTTTGCCGAATTTGCCGCTGAGCAGGTGTACGCCGTGAACCAGGTTGTTGATGGCCGTGCCGCGCGTGTGCTGGTTCATGCCCATGCACCACAGGCTGGTGATGCGCAGGTCTTTGTTGCCGAACAAATCACCGAGCAGGCGGATGTCATTTGCGGAGACACCGGAGATTTCTTCGACGCGCTCGGGCGTGTATTCTTCGAGGGATTTTTTGTATTCGTCGAAGGTGATGGATTTGCCGTTCAAGGTGGGCGGCGTGGAGTTTGCACGGAAGTTGCAATACTTTTCGACGAATTCTTTGTCGTAGGTGTTGTTTTTGATCAGCAGATGCATGATACCGAGCGCGATGGCCAGATCGGAGTTGGGATTGAATTCCATGTAATGCTGGCAGTGATCGGTAGTGCGTGTGCGGCGAGTGCCGATGTCGATGAGGGTGATTTTTTCGCCGCGTGCGCGGCGGTCGACAACGCGGGAGAAAAGCACGGGATGCATTTCGGCCGGGTTGTTGCCCCACATAATCAGGACGTCGCACTGGTCGAGGTCGGTAAATGTTCCGGCCGGTTCGTCGACGCCGTAGGTGCTCATGAAGCCGGTGACGGCGGAGGACATGCACAGGCGCGCGTTGGGATCGATGTGGTTGTTGGCCAGGCCGCCTTTCATGAATTTCTGAGCGGCGTAGCCTTCGGGAATGGTCCACTGGCCGCTGCCATAGAGGGCGAAACCTTTCGGGTCGTCTTTGATGCGGTTGGCGATGGTGTTGATCGCTTCATCCCAGGAAATAGGCGTGAGCTTGCCGTTTTTGCGCAGCATCGGGGTTGTGAGGCGGTCGCGGCCGTAGAGGATGGAGCCGACGTGGTAGCCTTTGACGCAGGCAAGACCTTTGTTGACTTCGGCCAGCGGATCTCCGGCGACGGCGACGACGCGGCCGTTTTCGACACCTACCTGAAGGTGGCAGCCTGTGCCACAAAATCGGCAGGGCGCTTTGTCCCAGGTGATGGAGTCACCGCCAGCTCGCCGGGTTGGCACAGGCAGGGCCGCAGGTTGGCCGGAAGATTGTGCGTTGGCAAGGCGTGCGGCCGCGGTGGTGGCGGCGGCCATTGCGGAAGCTTTCAGGAATGTACGTCGATCCATGGTCTACGTCTCTCTTAACTTCTAGGTCATCCAGTAAATGCTGGCAAATCCGGGGCAAATGATGCGGCTTCCGCGTGGGAATCCGTGCGTAATCTGACTCAATCCGGGGGACGCGCGTCGGGCCGGTCGTGTGTTTTGTGTGTTGTGGGTTCAACCACGGACTCGTCTGTTTCCGGGGTATCGGAAAAGTCGACCATGACGACGTCAACGAAGATAACGCCGGGGATCATGATCAGTTCTTCGCGCACAAGCCGGGTACTCTGGCGGATGGTGTCGGTTTCGGCAACGACGGGAAGTCGATTGACCTGAAGTTCCCCCAGACTCAGGCGACTGTCCAGGGCAAGCTGGCTGAGCGCGGCTTGTTGAAGGGAAGGTTCATCGGAAAGCGTGAGGACCAGGCCGCTGATCGGCATGTTTACGACTCCTGCTATTTACACAATGTGGTGCGCGGTTTCTCGCGAACTGTCCTGAATATCAGTCATTGATGATGCTGGGGCTGATTCTAGCATAGTCATGATACTGGTTGAAGGCAGGACTGATCGGACGAATATTTCTGAGTTTTGCATGCACAGGCTCCGGCGGATTGTCCGCGCGAGAACTCGGCAATTAAGCGGGTATCAAAGAATGTGCCAGTACACGGAGTTCCTTGCACAATGGCAGAGAAATGGCCGGTTTTCTGCAAAGTTCTGGCCGGATGTTGTGGGGAATGCGGGTAAGAAAGGAATTATTCATGAAAAGCTGCCGGTGGTTTACACAACGAACTTTGCGCGGTAGCGCATAATTTGCGCCGCGACAGTGGGTAGGGCAGGGATATGCAGATTTTGCGTTGGTGCGGGTCAAAAACCGTCCGGAGGGTGGCGCTGGAATCATGGAGACAAATAGGGGTACGACGAACTTCCCAGGCTGTGGTAGGATTGGTGGCGAAGCTATTTTCATGCACTAGAGTCTAGGAATTCCGAATAGTACGCTTGATGGCACGACACTTGCTGGTAGTCCCGGAATAGGATCGGAAGATAGCCGCTCTGTTGTTAGAGTTTCCGGGCTTGCAGGCGAATAAGTTGTCCGAACTGAAGTGGTGTTATGACGAAAGGCAGTCGTAAGAAAGTTTTCTATGTTGCTGGCGCGCTTGTATTGGGAGTGGTTCTGGCAGTGATTCTGGTCAGGAGTATTGCGACCAAGACAGAACCAGCGGTTGCCGTGGCGCAGGAGGCTCACGCGCAGGAAATGCACGAGGTGGTGATCGTGACGCCGCCCGGCATTGGAACGCTGCGTACGGGACTGCAGGATTTGCACGGAAATCCGGTAGGCATCGCATGTTCGACCTGTCATGCAGATCGCGGGGCACAGGGCGACACGCCGATGATCGAGCGCGCGGAAGACCTGACAGAATTTCACACGGACCTAAAATTTGAGCACGGTTCACTGACGTGTTCTTCGTGTCATCATCCCGAAGATCGTGATCAATTGCGGCTCTCAAACGGCACAAAAGTTGCGTTTGCGAACGTGATGGAATTGTGTGCGCAGTGTCATGGCACACAGTTTCGCTCGTATGAACACGGCGCGCACGGCGGAATGACCGGGCACTGGGATTTGAGTCGTGGGCCGCGCGTGCGCAATAGTTGCGTGGGCTGTCATAACCCGCACGCGCCGGCGTTTCCGCAGATGATGCCGGCGCCGCCGCCGCGCGACCGTTTTTTTAATCTTTCTCCCTGATTTTTTGGCCAGGGCTATCCACGTAGATTTTTGTTCGATCCAATTCGATAAGGATTTCAAATTATGAGTCAGGATCAAGGCGAGCCGAATATCGGTGGAATTACACGGCGAACGGCGATAAAGGCGCTGGGCGCCACGCTGGGCGCGGCTGCATTTGCGCGTGCGATGGTACCGTTGCAATCGTTGACCAAAGAGATTTCGGTCGATGAATTTTTGCAAAAGCATTACCGCGAAATGACGCCCGAGGAGTTAGAGAAAGTTTTGCGCCGGTTGGAAAAGGAAACGCTGGAAAACTACGGTGCGGAAGTAGACATCGTGGATGCGCGGCCGATTCCGGGCGTCGAGTATGGCTATGCGCTCAATTTGAGCGTGTGCGTGGGCTGTAGAAAGTGCGCGGAAGCCTGCCATAAAGAAAACAATCACGATCGGACGACCAACAACTCGTATATCCGCGTGCTCGAAATGGAGCAGGGCAGCATGGATATGGAGCGTGGAAACGCCTCGTATAATCATCCGGTGCCGGCGCCGGGTAAATTCTATATGCCGGTGCAGTGTCAGCAGTGTGCCAATCCGCCGTGTGTGGATGTGTGTCCGGTGCAGGCAACCTGGAAAGAGGACGATGGCATCGTGGTCGTCGATTATAATTGGTGCATTGGTTGCCGGTATTGCGAGGCGGCGTGCCCGTATCACGCGCGTCGATTTAACTGGAAAAGGCCTGAAATTCCGGCGGAGGAAGTCAATCCGGTGCAGGCTTATCTGGCGAATCGGATTCGTCCGAAAGGCGTGGTGGAGAAATGCCATTTCTGCTTGCATCGCACGCGTGAAGGCAAGCATCCGGCGTGTCTGGAAGCCTGTCCAACCGGGGCGCGGGTCTTTGGGAATTTGCTCGATCCAAAGTCGGATATTCGCTGGGTGCTGGAGAATAAGCGCGTCTACATCTTGAAAGAAGAGCTCGGCACGCAGCCGCGGTTTTTCTACTACTTTGACTGAACCTGCCTGGGTTGGATGATGTCCACTGAAGAACTTCGTCATACGTTGGGGTATCCAAAGTTTCTCTGGCGCTCGCTGGTGCTGGCCACGGACGGCAGCCTGTTATTCTATGCCTGGATGACGTTTTTAACGGCGCTGGCGCTGGTCGGCGCCAATGCCTACGCGCATCAGGTGGCCGATGGGATGCTGCTCACGAATATGAGCGATCATGTTTCGTGGGGGCTGTATATTGCGAACTTTACGTTTCTGGTGGGACTGGCGGCCGGTGGCGTGATGATGGTGATTCCGGCCTATTTGTATGACGATCACGAGATGCATGATGTGGTGATCATCGGTGAATTGCTGGCGATTGCGTCTCTGGTGATGTGTACGTTGTTTGTGGTGGTCGATCTGGGCAGGCCGGATCGGTTCTGGCATTTGTTGCCGGGGATCGGGGCGTTGAACTGGCCGGTTTCGATGCTGGCCTGGGACGTGATCGTGCTGAACGGCTATCTTTTGCTGAATTTGCACATCGTCGGATACCTTTTGTACACGCGTTTTCTGGGCAAAACACCGGATAAACGATGGTATTTGCCCTTTGTATTCATTTCGATTGTGTGGGCGATTTCGATTCATACCGTGACCGCATTTTTGTTTAGCGGCCTGGGCGGACGGCCGTTCTGGAACTCGGCGATTCTGGCGCCGCGTTTTTTGAATTCAGCGTTTGTGGCAGGGCCGGCGTTTATCATCGTCACGCTGCAGCTCGTGCGTTGGGCCACCGGATTTAAAATTGGCACGGGGCCGATTCGTACGCTGACGCAGGTATTGCGGGTGACGGTTTTGCTGAACTTGTTTTTGCTCGGCGCAGAGCTGTTTACGTCTTTTTATACGGGCGGCTCGCATGTTTCGGCCGTGCAGTATCTGTACTTTGGGTTGCACGGCTACACGGGACTTGTGCCCTGGACCTGGACGGCTCTGGTTTTCAATGTCACCGGCGCAGTCATTTTGCTGCAGGGGCAGATTGACGAAAAGCTGCGCTGGCTGAATGTGGCCTGTGTGCTGGTTTTTTTCGGTGTCTGGATTGAGAAGGGAATGGGTCTGATCGTGCCGGGTTTCATTCCAAGCACGCTGCACGAGATGGTTGAGTACGTGCCCAGTCTTGCGGAATGGAAAGTCACGGTCGGTGTCTGGGCGCTTGGATTTATGATTTATACGGTCGCACTCAAAATCGCGATTCCGGTTTTGACCGGGAAAGAATCGATACACAAGGACAGAATCCAATGAGTCATGGGCTTCAACTTAATTTTGCAACGTCACGGCCGGAGCCAGCCTCCGGCTTGTTTGGCCGGCCGGTATTCGCACTTGGATTCCGGCCTTTTTTCTTGCTGGGCGCTTTGATGGCAGCCGGTTGGCTGGTGCTCTGGCTGTTGGCTTATGCGGGCAAGATCGATTTGCATGCCTATGCCGGCGCTGTGGCCTGGCACAGTCATGAGATGCTGTTCGGGTTTGCCGTGGCGATTATCGCCGGGTTTTTGCTGACGGCGGTCCAGAACTGGACGGGTGTATCCATGCCCAAAGGTGCGCCGTTGGCCGGTCTGGTGGCGTTGTGGCTGGCAGGGCGTCTGGCGATGATCTTTGCAGGAGCGCTGCCCGGTTATGTGGTTTTTGCGGCGGATATTTTGTTTTTACCGCTGCTTGGAATCAGTATTGCGCTGCCGATTATTCGCTCAAAAAACAGAAGAAATCTGGTGTTTATCCCGATTTTTGTGCTTTTAACGCTGGCGAATCTTGGATTTCATCTGGATGCAACCAACGTTGTGCCCGGAATTGGCGGGGCATCGATTCAACTTGCGCTCAATGTGATTGTCGCAGTGATGGTGCTGATTGGAGGTCGCGTCATTCCATTTTTTACGCGCAATGCCCTCGGACTCACCACCGGCAATCAACCGGCCATCCTCAACAAACTCGCCCTGGGCAGCGTTTTTGCTGTGCTACTGCTCGATGTGTTTTTCTTCCAGACGTTGGCCGTCGGCGTGGCATCGCTTGTGGCTGGTTTGTTGAACTTCGCGCGGATGTGGGGCTGGAATGGTTCCAAGTCTTTTAAAAATCCGCTGCTCTGGGTTTTGCACATCGGTTATGCATTCATTGCTCTGGGTCTGGTATTGCGCGGGATTGCGCTGTTGCCGGGCGGAAGCTCGCTGGTGCCGATTTCGGCTGCGACGCATGCGCTGACGGCCGGTGCAATCGGTGTGCTCACGCTTGGAATGATGGCGCGTGTTGCGCTCGGGCATACGGGAAGGCCCCTGGTGGTCAAGCCAATCATCAGCTGGACTTTTGCTCTGATCATCGCAGCTGCTCTGCTTCGTGTGTTGGCTCCGATTGTATTTCCTGCCTTCTATCTGACGGCCATCATCATCGCCGGCGCGGTCTGGTCGCTGGCGTTTCTGGTGTACGCCATTACGTATTTTCCAATTCTGACCACGCCGCGTCCGGATGGTCGTCCGGGGTGAAGCTGCGCTCAGCCAGCATCCGGCTTTTGTCTCGGAGCGCGGCTTGTTTTCAAGGCGCAATTGTATTGTGAGACTTTTCAGAGGGGCTGCTTATTCTTTAAGTGCCCCTATGAAAGATTATCGGGTTTTGGGTTCTGGGTGAGCGCAATCAACTCGAGTCAGTGCTTCTGAAAAGATGACCTCTGCGGTGCAGGCCAGCAGGGGTGAAATTCGATCTTTTTGTGAAGGTTTCCTTTTTAAAATAGGGGGTTAGCTTCGGCGTGCGCCATGGAAGGAGTAGCGTTTCCGTATCGATAAATACTTACAAAGGACATGTACGAGGTTTCACAATGCAAACGAGAATAGCGGTCATTTTTGCGACTTCGGATGGTCAGACGCATAAGATTGCAGGCAATATTGCGGCGCTTTTGCAGGAGCGTGGGGTTGACGTGGACGTCGTGAACGGACACGTGATGCAGCCTGATTTTCCGTTCGACGAGTACGACGGCATTATTCTGGGCGGCTCGATTCATACCGGCGAGGATGCAGCGCGGCTGGAAGAGGTCATCGTCAATCAGTGCGATGCCTGGGAGGATATGCCGACGGCTTTTTTTGCGGTCAGTCCGACGCACTCCGGTGTTTCCGCAGCGGAGAGCGAAGAGGATGCCGATGATTATATCGAAGATGTTCTCCATTACAGCGGGTGGATGCCAGCATTTATTGGTCTATTCACCGGGGGATTACGCTATGTGCAGTACGGTTTTGTAAAAAGACGGATGGCCGATGGAGAGTACAGGCGTATGGATACGAGCTCTTTGGAGGGGTTTTCTTATCCGTTTTTGCGCATGATTTTGGAGCTGAAAGATCCTGGAGAGTTGTCGGTGAATGAACTTCTTTGAACAACCCGGGGAGCATGAGCAATCATGGCTACGAGATTTGCATCGTTGGTTCAGCATGAAGATGTGGCGGATGTGGTGGGGACAGAATATGCATTGCGTGGTTGGGAGTATTTTGAGAATGGCCACGTTTTTGATACGCGCCAGATATTTCAGGTGGAGCAGGAGCGTCTGCAATTGTGGGCGTTGTGTGCGGGAAGTCAGCCGGAACCGTATCAGGTCAGTATTTTTCTGAATAATACGCCGCCCGTTCGCTCGCGTTGTACCTGTCCGATAGGAAGCGGCTGCAAGCATGTGGCGGCGGTGCTGTACGCCTGGATTCATGATCCAGGGATTTTTGAGGCTGCTCAGGACTGGCGAGCGCGGATCACCTTGTGGAGTAAGGAGCGTTTGCTGGGGGTGATATTTTCGATCGCCGAGCAGTCCTCGAGGATGGAGGCGTTTATACAAGAAGAAGTAGAAGGCTGGTCGCATTCGCCAGTGGATATTTTGCAAGAGGCGGCCGATACGATGCGGAGCGCACCGCTCTGGGAGATGCCGGGGCTGGCGGACGAGCTCGTGGAGCAGGGCTACGGGGAACACGCCGTCATGTTGATCACCGAGAGGCTTGGCGAGGGTCGCAGCGGCGTTCTGGTGGACTGGTTGATTGAACATTATGAACGGCTGAACGACTACTCGAGCGCATTGATGTGGGCGCGTCGGCGGTTGGATGACATTCCGAAAGCTTCTTATTATGCGACGGTCTGGAGTGTGGCGCAGCGGTTGGATGTCTGGAGCGCACTGCGGCCGGCGCTGCTTGCGCGGTTGAAGCGGGCTGATTATGTGGAGTATCTCAAGGTTTTGTTGCTTGAGAGGCGCGTGGGAGAAGCGTTTGAGGCTTATGAGGAAGGTTTGCTTCAGGGCGAGCATTTCCCGGATGCCATCCGATTAAATCTTGCGGAAGCGGTCGAAGACTCTGATCCGACGCGTGCTCTGGAATTGTATCGTACGCTGGTGGGCGGACTGATCGAGCGAAGGACGCGCGAGTACTATCGGATGGCGGCTCATGTTCTGGCGCGGGTGGAATCGTTGTATTCCCGGCTCGGCAGAACGGAAGAATGGCAGCAGGTATTTGATGAATTTATGGCGTCGTATCCGCGGCGTCCTGCCTTGATTCAAGAACTAGAACGCGCGAATCTTCTGGGAATGGAGTGATGCGGTTAAGCCGCTGCGTGGTACTCAGGTCGTGCTGTCACTGGCAGAAGCGTTGCTGCGCTCGCTGACAGGCTCACCTTCGGCCGGCTCTGTGGTTTCGGGGACGCGAATCAGTCCGACATTGCCGACTCGCTCGACCTGCGTTGCGCCTGCACGTTCGGTCCACTGTGCCAGATCTTCGAAGAACTGGTCGGCAAATCCGCCTGTTAAAATTTTCGGTGTGAAATTTGCGTTCGGCATGGTTTCGCCCGTGGGTAAGGTCCAGGCTTCAGAGTTGTTGACCCAGGTGGGCACGATTTCCACGCCGCGGAGTTTTCCATCTTCAATCACAATCCTGGCCAGCATGCCGTACAGTTTCGCGCCCATTTTTCGGTGGCGAACGGTGCGTGAACCGAACACATAATTGCCAAGGCTATAGAGGATGATGCCCTGTTTGTATTGTTCAACCGGTTGGATGGCGTGGGGATGATGGCCAACGACCAGGTCGGCGCCGGCATCGACCCAGCTGCGGAAGCGTGCCTGCATGTCGGCGTCGGGAACATGGTGATATTCCTTGCCGGCGTGAACGGACAAGAACACGATGTCGGCTTTTGTGCGGGCTTCGGCGATGTATTCCGGCAGGCGCTCATCCCAGAAACGGGCGACGCGCGGGCTGCGTGAAAATCCGACGGAGAAAAATGCGATCGTAATGTCTTTGTCTTCCAGGCGAATATAAGCAGGTGCCACCGCGGCTGCGGCGTTTTCACCGGCGCCGGTGCGCCAGACCGGAATTCCGAGTTTTTCGGAATACAGATCGATGTTTTTTAGTGTATCGAGCAGACCTTCTTCGCCGGCGTCGACGATGTGGTTGTTGGCCAGGCTGTACATGTTGAATCCGGCTTTCATGTACCATTCCAGGCGTTCGGGCGGGGAGTTGAAGGCGTAGGTTTTCTTGGCGCTGGGTTTGATGTCAGTCATCGGGTTTTCGAGATTCATGAACGCAAGCTCGGCACTGTCGATGAGTTGTTGCGTGGGGGCAAAGACGTCGCCTTTGAGTGCTTCGGTCGCTTCTACCCATTGTGTGGCCGGTTGAGAAACGTCGCCAACGGCCACGATTACAAGGTCGCGCGGGCCTCGGTTTTCGCGCTCATTGAGCATTAAAAAGGGATCGTTTTGAAAGCGTTGTCGGTGGATTGCGCGGGGGTCGACTTCCGGTACCGGAGCAGCCTCGGGGCTGTCGGGAGCGTCAACCGGCTGGGCCAGGCTGGCTGTTGGAGCCTGTTCCAGCGCATTGGAAATACTGGCGGACGCCTGAGCAGAAGCATCGCTTGTGGTTGCGGTGGTGGCGATGGTTTCTGAAAGCAGCGGTGCGGTGGAGGTGGTGGTGCTGCAACCGAAGCTGAAAAGCAGAGCAAGAAATAGAACAGGCAAAGTGGCCGGGAAGCCGGACTTTGAAAAAAGGTCGAACACAAGAAGCCTCTTTTGGCGATGGAAACAAGAAGAGTCTGGAAGATGTGGGAAGGGAATGGGCCGAAAAATCGGTGTTTTTTGCGAGCGCCCGGTGCGCATCATGCCACAACCTGAAAAGAGCGGCAATTCAGAAGCAGGCTGTGGAGGATGGCGTAGATTGGAGGAAAGGAGTGCGAAGCGTGCGTGGATTTATTCTTCTTCCTCGAGCAAAATGAAGAGAAATTCGCCGGAATTGATATTGCCGTTTGCGGAAACGAAGGTGTCGAGGGCGAAATGGTAGGTGCCGGGTGCAAGGTCGTAGATGACTTCGCGGTCGTGGCGGGCCAGGCATCCGGCGCCGGTTGCGGTATGGTCGAGCAGGTGGACATCGACATCGGTCGGGGTGCGGACGATGACGAAGGCGCGGACGCGGATCGGGTGCTCGGTTTGAAAGCGGTAGATGAATTCGTTGCCGGATTCGTTCTGGGCGGCGTTGCAGCCGGGGTAGGCGTCGATGACGGATTGGCCGCCGGTGCCTGTATTGCGCGAATCTACGAAAGGGAGAGAGGGAATGAGGATCGGGTCGGAAGAAGAGCCGTCACCGTGGAGCGGTTCGCTGGAGAGGTCGGGCGCGGGTGCGTCGAGGTCAAGCAGGGAGTGCAGGCGGTGAAGTTTCTCGAGCGTGGCGAGGTTGCGGGCGTTGTGGCCGTATTGCAGGCCGGTTTCGTTGAAGTTGCAGCCTTGTTGGAAGCTGTTGAGGTGGATTCCGTCGTTGAGCAAGCCGCGGGCTGGTTGTTCGGCCCAGGTCTGGGCCAGATTGATGAAGGGGATCTGACGGGATTGGGCAACAGCGCGGGCGACGGCGTTGAAACGTGGAACGGCCGCATCGGCTGTGGGGTTGTCGGCACGCGGTGGAATCGATGTGAATACTGGAATGGTGCCGTTGGCGATCATCTGATCGGCGATATTGAGCAGGTTGGCGCCGTAGGTATGGATGTTGCCGCTGCCGTCGCCGATGTCATTGGTTCCAAACATCACAAGACCGTAGCGTGCTGATGTGGCGCTGAGTTCTGCGTCGAGCAGGCTGGGTGCTGTCAGTACTTTGGATGCGCTCCAGCCAACGCCGGCGGCCAGGCTTTCGCGCACGTAGGGATTGGTGGTGTCGGCCAGGCCTGCGCGGAAGTAGTCTGCGGTGGAGCGTAATTCAGGGTGCGTATTGAGGTCGGGTGAGGAAGCAAAGCAGTGCAGAAAACCCGTGTTGACGGTCAGGGAGTCGCCGATTTTTGCAAAAACGTCGTTGTGCAGGTCAGGGTTTCTTTCGACGATTGCGCGCAGGTTTTGCGCGACATAGGGCGTAATTGGCGAGTGAACGAGGTCGGGATCATAAAGTGCGGGCAGGTTTTCGAACGGATATTCGGGCGGATTTTCTGATGTGTCATCCTCGAAGATATCCTGAAAATCTGCGTCAGTGTGGGTGTCGTCGGAAGCATCGTCCCAGGAATCTGCAGGGTCGGGCAGGTGGTCGTCTGCGTCCTGTTCCCGGGCCGTGTCGGTGTTCCAGTCATCGCCATCGAGTGTTACTCCGGAACCGCAGGCGAAAACTCCGAAAAGCATGCAGGACAGCAGCGTAAGATACAGCGGCGTTTGAGCACAACTCCGAGCGTGAATCATTAGAAATATCCTGTCGGGTAAGCGATTCAGTGAACTACTGCGGGTATTTGAGCGCTTTCAAATAAGCAGAAATCGAGGCTGTGTGCAATGTCTTTGCAGGTTCTGAATAGGCCACAAGGCTGGTTGTCGAAAATTGGCACCTCTGGCATACTCGGCTGCTGTTTGAATGGATGGATTTGCGCGTAGACAAGTAGAGATTACGTGAGAATTCGCCGCGGCTTGAGACCACTGTATGATGGAACAAACAGGAAAATGTCCGGGCTGTGACGGCACGGGGCCGCTCGGCGAATCGTGCCAGGAGCGCGCTTGCCAGAAGCGTGGTTATTATCGCATTCCCAATGAGTACTGGGAGCGTACTCATGCGAGTGCTGATAGCGTTCCCGATCCCCTGATCGGACAGCGGGTCGGCGATTTTCTGGTCGTGGATTTTATCGGTGCCGGCGGGTTCGGAAAGGTTTTTCTGGCGCTGCAAACGCCGTTGCTGAGTTTGCGGGGCGCGCTGAAGCTGATTGAGTTTCCGACAGACAATGTCGTGCTGATTCGAGCGCTGCTGCAAAAGTTTCAGGGGGAAGCAGAGGCGCTGGCGCAGCTCTCGCATCCGAATATTGTGCGGTTGCTCAAATATGGCATGCACGGCGAGCGGCCGTATCTGGTCATGGAACTGGTGGATGGAGGGTGCACGCTTCGCGAGGAGATTTATCGGCGCGCCAGGAAAAATGAGGCGTTTACGCATGCGGAATTGCTGTCGGTATTTCAGCAGATTTTGCACGGTTTAGAAGCGGCCCATCAGCGCAGTATCATTCATCGTGATATCAAGCCTGAAAATATCATGCTGCAATCCGTGGTCGGCAATCCGTTGTATGTGCGGATTCTCGATTTTGGGACGGCAAAGTTCGTGGAAACGCGTGCCGATACGCACTGGCCGATGGGTTCGCCAAGTTATATGGCGCCGGAACAGGTTACGCTGAACAATCTTGGGCCGTGGTCGGATTTGTATGCGGTCGGGATCATGGCATTTGAGATGCTCAGCGGCCGGCGTCCTTTTCCGGGCGTTACCGATAACGAAATTCTGTTGAAGAAAACGGATGAAGACTACGATCCGCTTGAGCAGATTCAGGATCTCGGGTTTCACCCGGTGACGCTGGACTTTTTGCGGCGTGCACTGGCGCGCGAGCCGGCAAATCGATTTCAGAATGCGATGGAGTTCGGTGAAGCTTTTAAGGCTGTGCTTGAAGCCGAGCAGGACAACGGCGCACATCATCGTCCGGGAAGTACGGTTGCAAGCGGTCGCGAGCTGACGGCCTTGCTCGATTCGCGCGATTTGCTGGAATTTATGATCGGCGAGGAATCGAACGGCGTTCTGGAGAATGGTTTCGATCAGGATGTGCGTAATGATGCGCCCACCCAGTTGACGCCTGAGCCGGTGGTCGAAGCCCTGCTTGATGCGCAGGCCAGAGCCGAAGAATTGTCGGACGAACCCGTAGAAAAGTCGGATGTAGAAGTTCTGGGGGTATTGTCGTCCGATGCGGAACGGACTGTGGTGGGGCAGCCGCGAACGGAATCGTCCGGGGAGGCAGACAGCACTTCTGAAACGTCCAAGAAACGTGGTGTGCCTGTGTTTCTGGTGGCATTGATCGCTGTGCTGGCTGTGATTGTCGTTGCCTATATTTCGATGCAGTCCGCATCCAACGCATCGCAAGACAATGCTCAGCCAATGCTCGCCTCCGGACCAGCGGCGATTATCGCTTCGCCGGCTTCGGAAGCGACCGAAGGGCACGAGCCGGAAGTGGAAGGGGCGTTGGAAGAGGGGGCGCTGCGTGCTGCGGATGTGGAAGGCGGCGATGTTGTTCTTGCACAGGAAGACGTTGAAAGTGATGTAGATTTGTTTGTGGCACATGACGCGGATGTTCTGGCGGAGGCGGAGGAAAATGCCTGGACTGGCAATATCGCGCAGGTGACGCTGGGGAAATTTCATACATGCGTGCGGTTTCGTGCAGGCGACGTGCGTTGTTGGGGCGCAAATCATAACGGCGAGTTGGGGCTCGGGCATAAGAACTCGATTGGAGATCGGGAAGAGGCAAAAGCCGCGCCTCTGGTGGCGATTGGTGGCAAGGCTTTGCAGATAGAATCGGCCGGCGATCGTCATGCGTCCTTTAATTGTGTGCTGCTTGAGGGTGGCAATGTGCGCTGCTGGGGCGCCAATCATTTCGGGCAGCTCGGTTATGGGAATACGGAGCGGATTGGAGAAAACAATCTGCCGGAGAGTGCGCCTTTTGTTTCGCTTGGCGGGCCGGTGAAGCAGCTGGCGGTGGGGGCGATGCAGTATGCTTCGCATGCGTGTGCGCTTTTAGAAACGGGTGAGGTGCGTTGCTGGGGTAATAATCGCTACGGGCAGCTCGGTTATGGGCATACGCGAACTATCGGGAACGCACAGGTTCCGACGAGTGTTGGTGTTGTGTCGTTGGGCGCCAGGGCTGTGCAGATTACGGCCGGGAAATTTCATAGCTGTGCGCTGCTTGAAGATGGCAATGTGCGTTGCTGGGGCTCGAATCAGTATGGTCAGCTTGGTTCTGGAACGCCGGGAAATATTGGAGACGATGAAATTCCTTCCAGCGTTCCGGTGGTAGAACTGGGCGAAGCTGCGCTGCAAATCTCGGCCGGCCGGGCGCATACCTGTGCACTGCTGGCGGGTGGGCGCGTGCGTTGTTGGGGATGGAATAGCAGTGGCCAGCTTGGCTATGGCAGTACAGACAACGTCGGGTTGACGAATGCGCCTGCAAGCGCCGGGGATGTTGAGGTGGGCGGAGCTGTTCGCCACATTTCTGCGGGCGGATTGCATACCTGTGCGCTGCTTGAAAATGGAAACGTGCGCTGCTGGGGCGACAACAAGTTTGGCCAGCTTGGTTACGGGCATAAACGAAGTGTCGGTATGAATGAAACACCGCGTTCAATGGGCGATGTTTATCTGGGTGCGTCGGTTGTGGCGCTGGAAGCTGGAAACTATCACAGCTGCGCCATTCTGGAAGACGATACGCTGCGTTGTTGGGGACTGAACTCCTTTGGACAACTTGGCTACGGACACACCAGAAATATCGGTGAAACCGAAACGCCTGCCAGCGCGGGTGCTGTTCCGATTTTTTGAGAACGGTCTGTTTATGGAAAAGTTACGTGTTCTGGTTATTGATGACGAAGAAAGTATTCGTCACATGCTCAAATTGGTTCTTCGTAAAGAAGGCTGTGAGGTTTCCACCGCAACGAATGGGGAGGAAGGATTACTCACCTTGATGGCGGCCGAGTACGATATCGTGATTTGCGATGTACGGATGCCGAAGATGAGCGGTCTGGAATTTCTCGAGGCGTTGAAACGACACGAAATCAGCACGACTGTCATTGTGATGAGTGCATTTGGGAGTCGTGAGCTTGCGATCGAAGCGCTGAAGAAGGGGGCGTATGATTATATCGATAAGCCGTTTAAGAAGGATGAAATCATTCTGACGATTCTGAAAGCTGCGGAGCGTTTGCAGTTACGTCGTGAAAACAAGGCGCTCAAACAGGAGCTTCACGAGGGTGATAGTTTTGAGGGGATTTTGGGGCGCAGCGAGGCGATGCGCGAGGTGTTTCGGACGATTCAGAAGGTCGCGGAGTTTAAGTCTACGGTTTTGATCGCGGGAGAATCGGGGACGGGCAAGGAACTGGTTGCGCGAGCGATTCATAATTTATCTTCGCGTCGTGATAGACCCTGGATACCGATCAACTGCGGAGCCATTCCAGGAGCGCTGCTGGAGAGCGAACTGTTCGGGCATGTAAAAGGGGCTTTTACGGATGCGTCGAGCGACAAAGTCGGGATGTTTCAGGCAGCGGATAAGGGGACGATTTTTCTTGATGAAATCGCGGAGCTTCCGCTGAGTCTGCAGGTGAAATTGTTGCGGGTATTGCAAGAAGGCGAAGTTCGGCGGGTGGGAGAAACGGTCAGTAGGCCGATTGATGTGCGGGTGATTGCGGCGAGCTGGCACGAGCTTGGGGAACAGGTCAGCAAGAAGTTATTTCGCGAGGACTTGTTTCATCGCTTGAATGTGATTTCGATTCGGATTCCGGCGCTTCGTGAGCGTAAGGAGGATATTCCACTGCTGGCGAATCATTTTCTGGCGGTTCAGAATAAGCGGCAGGGAGCGAATATTCGTGGATTTACGCCGGCGGCGATGGCGGTCATGATGGCGTATGCCTGGCCGGGAAATGTGCGCGAATTACAAAATTGCATCGAGCGCGGTGTGGTTTTGTGCGAAGGCGACAAGCTGGATGTGCACGATTTGCCTGAGAGTATGCAGGAATCGTCGGATATGGTTGAGCAGCTTTTATTGACGGATGAGCTCTCGATCAAAAAGGTCGGGCTGGCGATGGAGAAAATTTTGATCCGCCGCGCGCTTGAGAAGACCGGTGGGAATCGCACGGCGGCTGCCAAGCTGTTGGAGATCAGTCATCGTGCGCTTTTGTATAAAATCAAAGACTATGGCTTGAGTGATTTTATCGCGGGCTGAGTTGCCGGTTCGGGCTGAGCTTCGAGGAAATCTCGGGGCTTGCTCAGGTGATTCTGTGTAATTTGAATGCAAAATCCGGGGTGGGATAGCGCATGTGTGTGAGTTCATCGAGGATGAAATCGCCCAGGTTGTAGTGTCCGGGGGCGACTTCGTTGAGGTCGCACACAGTAATCCGCTGCAGGGCTCGGAGGAGGAGCTTGTCGAGCGCGGCGTCATCCAGGTCGGTCAGGAATGCGTCGGCGGATTTCTGGTAATGCTGCTCGTAGAGGTCGTTGAAAATCGCCGCGATCATTTCGTCCTGGCCCATGGTGCGGTTGTAGATCTCGGACATGAATTCTGTTGCATCGACGCCAAAGGTTTGTTCGGACCAGTCAAAAAATAGATCGAGATAACTTTCAAGGCCTGTAGAGCCGACAGCGCGCAGAATGAAGTAGGTCGTTTTTAGCTGTCGGACGACGTAGTCGCGAAGCATGGGAGGAACGAGATGTTCGCGCAAAAGCCCGCGCAGATTGCGTGGGTCGAGTTTGCCGTCGGGATGTCGCCAGCGTCGCGGAGGAAGCTGATTGAGCAGGTAGGGCACTGCGCCGGGCAGCGAGGAGGCCCGGGCAATTGTGCGCCAGGTTTCGACTTCGGCCGGCGGGCGCGTGTAGAGATGAAAATCTATGAAAAGGTATTGCGCGAAATAATCCAGCAGTTGGCGGATGGATTCATCGCCGGGTTTGTTGGAGATTTCCTCAAACATGCGTTGCACGCTGTTTTTGATGTCTGTGGAAACGGTATGACGTCTGCGGATGCCCGTGCGCAAAATCATGTCTTCGTAGAACAGATTGCGATCGTTATTGATTAGAGTAGGGCGATCCGTCTGGAATAGCTGAAGAAGTAGGCGGGCCTGGCTGAACTGGCCATCGGTGAATTTTTGCTCAATGAGCTGAAGCAGTTTCTGGGCCTGGGTGTCGAGTCCGTCTTTGCGCAGCATGAAGCCTATCCAGAGTTCGCTGGCCAGCAGAATTTCGCCGACTTCGAGCTGCTGGCCGGGAGGAAGGCGATCGTTGTTAAGAAGCATCGTTAAAAGAACGCGACCGTTTTGCAGCACGGCTTCGGTATCAAGACGGAAGGGTTTTTCCGGGGAATCGGCCGGGGTGGAAGCGGATTCGTCGGGGATTGCCAGACGGATATCCAGCTCGGATGTGTCATCGGCAGGGCTGTCGAAACCGGCGGCTTTTTCGTCGAGTTCGGATGCAGGAGCTTTTGCGTCCGAGGATGGCGCGTCTGTGGTTTGTGCAGGAGGGGGAGGGGGCGGTGCTTTTGCCGTAGCGCCTGGGGAGTGGGCATCGCGAAGGGGGCCGGCGTAATCTGGTTGCCAGACCTCGGGCGCGGTCTGAAAGAGCACTTCCGCGACGACGACCAGCAAGGGATCGTGCGCCGGGCATTCGGCCAGACGCCGGGCAACGCGCGGGTAAATTTCCTGTAGAACGTGATCGAGATAGGAGCCTTCGAAATCAACAGGCGGTTCGGCAGAACCTTTGAGGAGTTTCAGAAATCGCTTCAACATAGTTTGGATCAACCGGGGCAAGCGGTGTCGGTGGGAGAACAAAATCGCCCGGCAGTTATTTATGCACTTGCATAATTTGAGTCGGAATGGACATCCCCAATGAAACAGCGGTTGAGATAGTGAATCGAAGCCGTGTATAGCCCTTGAACTTGCGCAAGTTCCCATATTTAACAGAGGGTCGCAACTGTTTTTATTGTTGCGCTTGCAGGGTGCTATGTTTCGGAGTAGATCGATTCTGGACTATAAGGTACAGATTGAAGCGTCGAAGTTTATGAGGATAGATATGCGCGTCAGAAGAAGCATAGAGCCAGAAGGTCCGGTAGGAGACAGGCCGTATTTTCGAGTCGAAGATATTGAAGCGATTGTCTATCAATTTTACACCAGGGTGCAGCAAGATCCGTTGTTGGCTCCGGTTTTTGCGTCACGGATTACGGACTGGGAGCCGCACCTTCAGAGAATGATCGCGTTTTGGAGGGCGGTTTTGCGGAGTGAGGGGACGTATTCTCAGAGTCCTAAAGGTCCGCCGCCTGTCATTCACTGGCAGCTTGAGGGGCCCGGCCATGAGCATTATGACCGCTGGCTGGAATTGTTTGCGGAAACGGCTGCCAGCATACTTTCTCCTGAGGATGCGCGTTGGTTGGTCTGGCGCGCTTGTCGGATGGCCGATGTGCTGTCGAGTCATCTGGAACGGTAGGATGGGCTTGCATTGGTATTCGGGCCGGGGTTCATCGGGTACTTGTTTCGCTTTCAGATTCGACCGGGAGAGCGTGCTTTATAAAAGCACCCGGGCACTGAACATTCCGGCAGGGATTATCAGCTAAAATCGGGCTCCTGCATCCCGATTTTTGCATTTTCACCTGTTTTTCATCCACCCGCATCCCGATTTCGGCAGTGATCAGCTATTTTGCGGCCTCCTGCATCCCGATTTTAGCTGCGATCAGCTACCCTTCGTCCTCTCTCATCAACTCTCACACCTGAAACCAACTTTCTTTCGCCCTCCAGCATCCCGATTTTAGCTGTGATCAGCTACCCTTCGCCCTCCCACAGCTCGATTTTAGCTGCGATCAGTCAGTCGACATCCACCCACATCATCCGCCGTGGCACAGGTAAGCGGGCGGTGTGCATGGATGTGGATGCAGCAGGGGATGTAGGGGATGTAAGGGTATGCAATATATTATGTGGCGTTGTTGTCCATTGCATGCCTACGCCTTCATAGATCAATAGATCAGGCGGTATTCGGTATGCACGGTTGTGACTTCGTCATAAAGGTGTTGTTGAAGAATTAAAGGGATTGCGGATGAATGGAGTGCGAGAGCAAGCGTTGATGGTGCGACTGGCGGGGCTAAGAGAGCAGGGGCGGTGGGCACGGTTTTTGGCTGGTTTGAGTTTGCCGCTGCAGGCTGTGCGGGTGTTTTTGCGTTCTCCGAGGCTTTTGCTCTGGGCGATTGTGCCGGCGATGATCAACCTGGTGTTGTTTGCGGGCGCGGTGTTTTTGTTGATCCGAAAGGGTGGTGATTGGTTGTCATCGATCTGGGCGCGGCCTGAGTTGGTGGGGTGGGGAGACTGGTTGTGGGCCGGTGCGTGGTGGTTGGTATTTGCTGTCGTCATGGCGCTCGGGGTGGTACTTTCGTATTTTTTTGTGCTGATCGTGGGTGGGTTCGTTGCGAGTCCTTTTAACGATGCCTTATCGGTTCGTGTGGAGACGTTGCTGACCGGCAAGGTGGCGGATGACGGCGGCGGTGGATCCTTTGTGTCGAGTGTGATCCGAGGCGTGCTTGAGTCGATTGCGACCTTTGCGTTGTTTGTGATGTTCATGGCGCCGCTTTTAGGCTTGCACCTGGTGCCGGTGGTGGGGAGCGTTGCGTACTCGATTTTGGCGCCGGTTGTGAGCATGTATTTTTTGATGCTGGAGTATACGGGGGGCGTGCTCGAGCGACATGGGTTTTTGTATCGAGAGAGGATGCGGGTGCTTCTCGGGCATCGGAGTTTTGCGATCGGTTATGGGGTAGGGGCGGGGTTTTTGATATTTGTTCCGGTAGTGAATCTCGTGGCGATGCCGATTTTGGTCGTGGCGGGGACGATTGCTGGATTGAGTCTGAATTCATGGACTCTGGAAAGTCGTCGGCTCAAGGAGATTGCGGTGGATTAGGGCCAGTCGATGTTACCGGTTTCGGGGTTGCGGCGGAGGGCAAAGGGGAGGACTTCGGAGATTGTGCGTGCGCCGGTGGCGAGCATAAGGAGGCGATCGACGCCGAGGGCGACGCCGGCTGAAGGTGGCATGCCGGTATGGAGAGCTTGAAGAAATCCGCGGGGGAGCGGCAGTGATTCGCGCTCGAGTTGTTTTCGCTCGACAAGATCGTGCTCGAACCTGGTGGTTTGCTCGACCGGGTCGGTAAGTTCGCCGAATCCGTTGGCCAGTTCGAGGCCGTCGATGTAGAGCTCGAATCGTTCTGCGACGCGGGGATCGTCTGGTTTTTTGCGGGCTAAAACGGCGAGTTCCGAGGGCCATTCGGTGATGAAGGTGGGGCCGATTTTGGCCAGGTAGGGGTCGAGGTAGGTGATGACGAGCTCGAAGAAAAGGTCGTCCCAGCGTTTGGTATGGCCGGCGCGCGGGCCGAGCAGGTTTTTGCTTCGGACGATGGCGTGGAGGCTTTCAAAGTCGAGGGCGTCGTAGAGGTCGAAGTGCATGGAGCGTTCGACGGCTTCGCGCATGGTGAGGCGCAAAAAAGGAGCGTCGCTTACAGGGCGTGCGGAGTTGTGCAAGGCGATGCGTGTGATGTTTTCGACGTCCTGAATGATGTCTTCGACGTTTTGCCAGGCGCGGTACCATTCGAGGATGGTGAATTCAGGGTTGTGAAGGTCGGTGACTTCGCCGTTTCGCCAGACTCGGGTAAGCTGGTAAATGCGCTCGAACCCCTGGCAGAGCAGGCGTTTCATGGCAAATTCCGGAGACGTGTGCAGATGTCCGTCGAGGGTATAGGTGCTGGCTTCGAGTCGAAACTGGGCCTCAAAAGGATTGAGGTAAATGTCGGTCCCGGCGGATTCGACCCATCCGGGGGTTTCGACTTCGAGGAAGTCTTGTTGCGCGAAGAAATTGCGGATTTTTGCGTTGAGTTCGGAGCGCGCGCGGACGGCTTTTCCGAGAGGTAATTTTTCCGGGTCAGAATTCGTGGGTTGGAAGTGTTCTATAGAAGGGGTAAAAACCAGCTCGAGCTCATCAGCTTGCAGGCAGGCTCCATTCCAGTAGCCTCGCGCAGCCACGAGTTGGCCGGAAACTGGTTGTGAATTTAAATATATGGGGTCGGTTATATGCAAATCGATGGCACGATGTGCGTTATAGATTTGCCAGGCATCGGGGCTGCCGACAGATTCGGTTTTGGGCAGTTCAGAGGTTTTTTTGCGAAGTCGCCCGGCTGTTTGAACGTTGCCCGGGGCGGTTAGAAGATGAAGAGGGGTGTGCGTCATGGAGGCGTGCAGCTAAAAAGTTAAGGGGAATTGGGGAGCGTGTCGGTTTTCCATCCGGTTTGGATGTTGTCGGTCTTGCGCGTGTGCAAAAGCCGCGTTAGGTTGTACGCCATCGTGGAAGGACGAATTACTGATTCACGCATTCTTGTTGTATATCGCTGATTGGAAAGTCTTGGAAGGTTGGTCGGTTGTCACGGCAGCCACATCTCATGTCAGGGAGAAAAAGTATGTCCGGAAAATTTACAAACCTTGTGCAAGTTTTTGAATACAGCACTCGCGAATTCAAAGATTGCCCGTTATTTGGGACCAAAAAAGATGGTCGCTATCAGTGGACGACGTATGGTGAATTCGAGGAATTGGTAACGAATTTCCGCGGTGCCCTGGGGCAGTTGGGCATTGGCAAAGGCGACACGGTCGCCGTGATTGCCAACAACCGCGTTGAATGGGCGGTTGGAGCCTATGCTACCTATAGCATCAATGGCAAATATTGCCCGATGTATGAAGCGCAGCAGCCGCAGGAATGGGAGTACATCATCCGTGATAGCGGCGCGAAGATTTTGCTGGTCGCCAACCAGAAGATTTATGACCAGGTACGTGGTTTTACCGACACCATCGATACGCTGGAGCGTGTGATTTATTTTGATGGTCCTGCGGATTCTGAGGACAGCTATCAAAAGCAGCTTGCGATTGGTAAGGCCAATCCTGTGGCCGTGGTTCAGCCGGCTTCGGACGATATTTGCGGATTTATTTATACGTCGGGAACGACCGGAAATCCGAAAGGCGTCTTGTTGACGCACGGCAATATCATGTCGAACGTAAACGGCGTGAAAGAATTGCTGACGATTCGCAGCGAGGACGTGAGTCTGTCGTTCTTGCCGTGGGCACATAGCTTCGGGCAGACGGTTGAGCTGCATATTCTGTTTTCCATGGGCGCAGCGCTGGGAATCGCCGAAAGCGTATCCACCATCATCGAAAACCTGGCCGAGGTTCGTCCGACGTTGTTGTTCAGCGTTCCGCGCATCTTCAACCGCATTTATGATGGTGTGAATAAGAAGATGGATGCCGAGGGCGGCCTGAAAAAGACGCTCTTTGAAGCAGGTCTTGCGAACTCCGATAAGATGCGTGAGGAGATCGAGAAAAATGGCGCGCCGAGCATGGTGACGAAGCTCAAGGATGCGTTCTTTGATAAGCTGGTGTTCAGCAAGGTTCGTGAGCGTTTTGGTGGTCGTTTGCGCTATGCGTTCAGCGGCGGCGCAGCGCTCAGCCCGGAAGTAGCGCGTTTTGTCGATAACCTTCATATCACCGTTTACGAAGGTTATGGCCTGACCGAAACTTCGCCGATTGCGGCCGTGAACTATCCGAACAATCGTAAGATTGGCAGCGTTGGAAAGCCGTTGCCGGGTACAGAAATCTCGATCAAGCCGGTTGAGGGTTATCCGGAGGGCGTTGGCGAAGTCTGCGTGAAGGGCCCCAACGTTATGCTCGGCTATTATAATTTGCCGGAAGAAACCAAGTCTGTGCTTGAGCCGGACGGAACGTTCCGCACGGGAGATCTGGGGCGAATCGACGAAGATGGATTCTTGTGGATCTTGGGCCGTGTGAAAGAGCAGTACAAGCTGGAGAACGGTAAATATGTGATGCCGGGACCGATCGAGGAGCAGCTCAAGCTGTCGCCTTATATCAACCACGTGATGCTGGAAGGCACGAACAAGGTTTATAACGTTGCGCTGATCGTGATCGATGTTGAGGCGGTACGTGATTGGGGCAAGAAGAATAACATTTCTGTCGAAAATATGACGCAGAATGAGAATGTGAAAAAGCTCATTCAGGAAGAGATCGAGCGTGTCAGTGGTGGCGCGATCAAGAGCTATGAGCGTCCGCGTCGGTTTGCTCTGTTGGATGAGGAGTGGACGACGGAAAACGACATGCTTACGCCGAGCCTGAAGCTGAAGCGTCGTGTTGTGATGGAGAAGTACGGCAATTTGATCGAGGCGTTGTACGCAGAAGGCGATACCGTCGCAGCCTGATCTTGAAAGGCCGAATTCTTCGTCAATGGGCGAAGGATTCGGCCTTACGTATCAGGAAAACAGAGAGCGTTACGAAAGGTGCACGGCCCAGGCTTCGGCTTGTTGGAGTGCACCTTTTTCGTTTTCTTGAAGCTCGTCTTCGCCGAAAAGCTCGGCGCGATCCTGTGCGGCCTGGGCGCGGGAAAGGATGGTGAGCGCAGCGTCTCGTGCACTGGATTGACTGGCGCTTAGCTGCGCGCGTGAGAGAGAGCGGTAGGGCTCGAATCGCGCGTCGGGTGTGATGAA
Organism: Lujinxingia vulgaris; assembly: GCA_040393065.1. Taxonomy (GTDB): domain Bacteria; phylum Myxococcota_A; class Bradymonadia; order Bradymonadales; family Bradymonadaceae; genus JACCWM01. Next base: position 27,024 of record JBEBUW010000034.1, read on the forward strand.
AATCTGGCTGTCGGTTTCGCCAAGATGCATGGTTTCGATGATGTCTTCCAGTCCGGCGGTGTCGACGAGATGCAGCCGTAAGACAGTGGTGATTGAGGCCGTATGCGTGGAGGCCAGCGTCTGGCCGAGGAGATCGATGATGTCGCCCAGCGAAAGTGTGGGGGCGGAGGAGTTGTCGGTTTGACGGGAGGTTTCCTCGGCGGATTGGCCGGTGACGGGAGGCAATTCGGCGATGAGGAGAACATTCTGGCCGCTGTCGCGCAGGTGGACGGCCCAGGCAGCGGCCAGGCGGAGAGCCTGGAGGGGATCGTCGGCGAGGATACGGTGTCGTTGGGGGACGTCGGGTTCGCGGGCAGAGACAGACAGGATGGCATGGAAATTCGAGGCGGCCGCTGCGTGCCCGGCGAGTGCTTGAAATGCGTCAGAGGTCGGGGAGGAATCGATGATGAGATTCAGGCCGCGTTCGGAAAGCGGGGCAAGCAGATCGATGGCTTCGATGTTGAGAGAAAGCGGAGGGCGTGCGCCGTCGAGTTCGGCGAAGGCTGGTCGGGTGTGGCGAAGCGCTGTGTTCTGGCCGGCCTGGAAAGGTTGCAATGTGTGTTCGGTCAGATGGAAATCACCGGAGGCAGGGAAATGGACGGCGACGGGCCGGGCGGTTCGTTGGATGGGGAGTCCGATTTGCAGCCATGCGGGTGCCTGGACGAGCAGGGCTTCGACGCGTCGATTGCCTGTGTGGCGGCGAACTTCGGCGAAAACGGTCTGGTTATCGGGACCGATGATCGCGAGTGCTTCGCCGATTTCTATCGGTTCATCGAGTACAAATGCGCGAATCCAGCCCGGCCCGACGTGTTCGACGTGAGGCTTGAGCGGGTCGTAGTTTTCGAACATATCGTCTCCGAAAGATGAGGATGTGGGAGGGTTTTTAGCGTTGGAAGTCGACGAGCCAGCCGAATTCTTCGAGCAGGATTTCGGCGGCATACTCCAGGCCTGCTTCAGCCGGGTGCGAGATCACAGCGACGGGGACAAAGTCGCGAAAAGCGCCGGTGTCGGCAGAATCCCAGAAGGATTGGTCGTCTGTGATCTCGACCTGGAGTTGTTGAACGGAACTGGCGAGGTGTTGGAGGAAATCGACGACAGCTTTGTGGTTTGCCTGTCGTCGATCAATGCGCACGGTCCAATGTACGAGTGGGGATGTCATCAATCGTCGAGGGAGTCGCTTTCTTCGTCGTCCTGCTCGAGTTCGGCGCGAAGCGTTTCTTCGTCGGGGATTTCGCCGCGTTCGCGTCGTTCCAGACGGTCTTCGGCCCATTCACGCAGGCTTTTGGCTTTGTCGTCGAGCGCCTGGCGGAGAAAATCGATGCCGATGTACTTTTCGCCCAGGATGTAGGCGCGTTTGCGGACGGCGGTATCGGGCAGATCGGCAGCTTTTCTAAGCAGGCTGCGTCGGAGTTCTTCGGCGAGGAATTCCCAGCGTTCGTCGAGCAGGTCGAGAGCGCCGCTGGCCACCTGATCGCCGCCGTAACCGCGGACGGTATTGGGTTTGAGCAGGTTTTTGAGCAGTTCGAGCGGGTCTTTGCCAAGACGTGCAAGCCAGACGACGGCGCGGCGGCGGACGCTTCCGGGCAGGAAGCGGATGCTCAAGCGATCTTGTTCATTGGCGGTGGTTTCGATGGGATGTTCGTATTCGCCGCGCGGGAAGGGAATCGCGTTCTGGACGATGATCTGGCAGAGCTCGCGTTTGAGGCTGGTGTTCAGGCCGCCGAGTTCCATCATGTGGTCGAAGATTTCGCGTCCCTGGTCGCCGATGGCTTCCTTGGCGGTCAGGATCATCAACACCAGTTCGATGGCCTGTTCGCGGGGAATGTGCAGGTCGCGGAAAATGCCGTCGCAGCTGGGTAAGATGAGCTGTGCGCTTTCGATGTAGCTATCGGTCAGGCGTGGCAACCAGATGATGCCTTTGCGCAGTCCGAGATAGTCTTCTGTGGTGAGCAGGCCTTTTTGTCCGAGCCAGGCCGAGAGCTGGAACAGGCCGGGGCCGGGTTCCTGGCCGGGATCGAGATGCATGTTGATCTGAAGCACGGCATGGCAGAGCTTTTCTTTGACGGGATCGGAGATGTCGTCAGCGCCCACCACTTTTTGAGCAAACAGGCCCAGGTAAAAGGGATATTGAAGGTAGCGCCAGAGGCGTTCTTCGGTGCCGGAGCCGCTCGGGAAATCGGTTCCTGTGGCTAGCGCGATGGTTGCCATTTCAATCAGACGGGGAAGTTCTTCGTCAGAGGCATCAAGATGGCGTTGGAGAAAAATTGTCGTGTTCAATCGTCACCCTCTACTGCGGAATCACGTTGTGTCCGAGCTGGAAATTATTTTTGAGCGATGTGAAAGGTAAGAAGAAATTACGAATCGTTAGACACGCCGCAAAAACTGTTGCGTGTGTCAACAGACACACTTTGTGAAATATTCGAGAGACAGAATTTGAGGATTCAACAAAGAGTGATTTCAATATAGAATCAACGGTTTGCATAGCATGGTTTTTTCGTAAAAGCAAGCGCGGTTGAGATTTCGCACTTTGTGGTGTAAAAATTGCGGTGTGCGTGTGCGCACTCTTGTTGTACAATTAGACTTTTACCCTGCAGGATACATGTCCAAATCAGAAAAGCCTCACTCCAAGTCTGAGAGCATTACCGAAAAAACAGAAGCGAACTCATCGGCAGAGAGCAGCCGGGCGGCCAGGGAGGCAGAGGAGCTGGCGGCATTGCAGGCAGAGTTTTTGCGTGCGGAGTCTGCGCGTCGCCGTCGTGCATTGCTGGGCGGACTGGCTGTCGTCGGGGGCATTGCGTTGTTGGTCGTTCTGGGGGTGGTGTTTCAGGATACGGTTTTTCGTCCTCTCATCGAGGTTGAGAAGGGGGAGCAGGAGGTTTTTGCGGAGACCAATGATCCGGTTTGTCGTGGTTTGATTGCGCGCGTTACCGAGATTGGCGCGTCGTATTTTGAGCAGGAATCAAGCATTGAGCGGGGACTGGTTTCGACGGATCGCGAGGAAGTGCTTCGGATTGGTTCACTGTTAGAGAATTATCGCTCCCGGCTTGCGAAGGCCGAGCAAGAGTCCGCGGATGCAGTTCTTCGCTATGATAATTCTCGTGATGAGCTGGATCGATGGTTTGCGTATGTGGATACGGAGCTGGGGTATTTGAGTCGCCTGGCTTCGGAGCGTGCCAGCAAGCTGGGCGGGGATTCTGCCGAGGAATCAGCCGGGCAGGGTGGGGACGAGAAATTGTCCGAGGCTGCGGCGTTGGATTTGCAGGGGCGTGCGCTGCTGGCGGTGCATGAGTCTTTCCAGAGTTTTCGGGTCTGGCACAGCGCGGGGCTTCATCCGTGTGGGCGCTCGCCGGAAGGTTCTGAAAAGTTAGAAAAAGAAGAAAATTAGGGTGTCAGGGCTCAGAGTGAGCAGAACAGTTCATCTAATCCGTGATTCTTGTTGAGAAGATGTGTATGGTAGGTCAGGATTTACAGGAATTGTTTCTCTGAGTCAGTATTTTGGAATCTAAAATCTGGCTGTTTATTGACTGATAGTAGACTTGCTCGATACGTCGTCTCCAATTGCGAAAATATTTATGAAGAATCGTTCTCTTATTGCATTACTTTCTTTGAGCCTGATGGTTTCTGGGGCGATTGCTGGTTGTAGCGATACGTCGACCGCGGAGAATAACGGCGGGAACAATCAGCATGCCGATGTTTCCGTTGAGGATACGAGCGAAACGGACGGCTCCGATGAGGAGGATGTTGAGGGTCCTGAAGAGGATACGACACAGCCTTTGCCGAAGATTTGCGAGCCGGGCGTGATGCTTGGATGTCGGGGTGACAACACGCCGAATATCGAAGTTTGCAACGAAGATGGAACTGCGATTGTTCCGGGGCTTTGCGAGGGTTCGGCGGTTTGTCGTGATGGCGCATGTGTGGATGTGAGTTGTGTTCCGGGCGAGCGTAAGTGCGGAGCCAATAATACGCCTCAGATGTGTAATGATGATGCGGAGACGTTCCGTGATCTGGAACCATGCTCGACGGAGGATGAGGGCCGCTGTGTAGACGGCTATTGTCTGGATCGCTGCATGATCGCTGAAGTCGAGAACAGCTATATTGGTTGTGAATACTGGGCGGTTGAGCTTGAGAACCATCTGACCAACGAGCCAGATTCACAGGGACGGCGTCCGTTGTTGCCGGAGAACCATCCTCCGTATGCGATTGTTCTGGCCAATACCTCGACGACGTACGATGCGGAGATCACGGTTTACAGCGCCGAGGGAGAATTTGCGCAGGCTGTGCCGTCGCGCCGTGTAGGTTCGGATTCGCAGTCGCCGGCAGATGAGATTCAGACGGTTTATTCGGAAGTACTTGATAGCAACGGTGTGCGTGTTGGTGGGTTGCTGAGTGGCGATATCGACAAAATCGTGCTGCCAAGTGGTTCTACGATGACGTTGTTGTTGGCACATCGCACGATTCCTTTTGGTGCGACGTCGTTGACGCAGACAGGCTATCGGGTGGTTTCTTCGCAGCCGGTGGTTGCGTATCAGTTCAATCCAATTTGCTGTAACTACAACTATTCGAATGACGCGAGTTTGTTGTTGCCGACCAGTGCGCTGACTGAAAACTATATGTTTATGAGTCATACCGCGCTTGCGACGGGTGTGGGACAGAGTGGCGATCTGGTTTTGTCTCGGCCGTATGGTCCGACGCTTACGGTGCTTGCAACCAAGCCGGATACGGAAGTTGAGGTTAAGCTTCGTCGTGCGCGTACGCCGGGTGCGAATCGTGGCTATCGCGATTTGATTTATGGTGTGACGAACAACCGGATTTCGGGGCCGGATTCAAGCGGCGTGATGCGGGTTACGATGCAGCCGTTTGAGGTATTGAACGTGGCAGGCAAGATTGCGCAGCCGGTCGAAGATTTGAGTGGTGCGCTGGTTACGGCTGATAAGCCGGTTGCTGTTTTTGGCGGACATACATGTGTGAACGTGCCGGCGGGAACGGGCGCGTGTGACCATCTGGAAAGTCAGTTGTTCCCGATGGAAACCTGGGGACGTAACTTTGTGGCGGCTCCGGTAAAGCTTCGTAATCCGCTGCCGGATATGAGGAATTCGCGCGAAGGAACGTACTGGAAGATCATGGCTCGTGAAGACAACACGATTGTGAGCACGGGTATTAACTTGAGTCTTCCGAACGTTTTGCGTGCAAGTAGTGAGAACACTTTGCACTGCTCGCAGGTTGCGGTGGATGATGATCCGGCGGCCGGTGTTTTCAAGCTGAATGCTGGCGAAAGCTGTGAGTTTGGTACGCAGAGAATGTTCAGCATTGAATCGACGCGACCGATTATGGTGGGTGCGTTTATTTCCGGTCAGCAGAGTGTAAACAACCGCGTTGACTGGGGTGATTATGCGGGCGATCCGTCGTTCTTCTTGTTGCCGCCGCAGGAGCAGTTCCGTACGTCGTATTCGTTCATGACGCCGCAGACGTATTATCATAACTATATTACGGTCACGATTCCTTCGACGGGAATTCTGGAGTTGGATGGCGAGGTGGTTCGTCCGACGGACTGGGATCATGAGTACAGTGCGGACGGTGCGTGGATTCGGGCGCATATCCGTGTCGAGGAAGGGCCGCATACGATTTCTGCGCCGCCGGCGTTTGGAATCGTAATTTATGGCTATGATAACTACGTATCGTATGCGTTTACGGGCGGTCTGGATCTTGTGAAGCTGGACAGGCTGGATCCGCCGGACCGATAATCTAAGCGGAATATCTCTGCTTGCAGCGTCTCATCAGCGCGCGTAAGAGGACGTACGAAACGGCCTTTACGCGCGCTGTGTTTTTTTGGAATCCAATTCATGTCGGCACTTTGCCGTAGCTGTACAATTTATCTATGCAATCTCTATCACCGTTAGACCGAATTGATGGGCGGTTTGTCCTTGAGGAATTGATCAGCCAGGGAGGCGTCGGCAGTGTCTGGAGAGCGACGCAGCAGCCGCATGGTCGTCTGGTGGCGCTGAAATTGCTTCGGCCGGAGATGGCAGGGTTGCCGCATCTGCGGCGGCGATTTGCGCGTGAGGCGCGGGCGGCTTCGCGGTTGCAACATGGCAATATTGCGGCGGTCTATGAATCGGGGGTCGATGAATCGGGCCGGATGTTCATGTCGATGGAGCTTATCGAGGGCGAGCCGCTGCATCGGTTGATTGAGCGCGGGTTGTCGTTGGAACATGTGCTGGTTTTGATCGATCAGATTCTGTCGGGTCTGGCGCATGCGCATGCGCGCGGGGTGATTCATCGGGATTTGAAGCCGGCGAATGTGATTGTGGCGGACGTTCGATTGCCGGAGTATCCGGGGAACGCGAAGATCATTGATTTTGGGATTGCGACGCTGTTGTCGGAGAGCGGCGATGTGCGCGAGACGCAGCACGGCGAGGTTGTGGGGACGCCGCGTTATATGAGTCCGGAGCAGGCATCGGGTGTGCGTGTGCTGACGCCGCATGCGGATCTGTATAATGTCGGGCTGTTGATGTACGAATTTATTACGGGGCATCCGCCGTTCGGGGAGGAAAAAGGGCTGGCGGTCATGAGTATGCATGTGCATGAGCCGGTGCCGGAGATGGTGGCGCGTGAGGGGTTGGTGCTGTGGCCGGAGCTGCGGGATTTTGTGATGCGGGCGCTTGAAAAGCAGCCGTCGGAGCGGTGGGCGTCGGCGACGGATATGCGCGTTGTGTTGCAGCGGCTTTTTGAAAAGGCAAAGGGTGATCCGCTGGCGCAGCGTGCGCCCCGGGCGTTGCCGGCGGCGGCCGGGGCTGTTCCCCGGACGTTGGAAGAGAGTCTGGTGGTGCGGGCTGTCGGGGCGCAGGTTGATACGGACAGCACAACGTTTGAAGTGACCTTGCCGGGCGGCATTTCTGTGGTGGGCCCCGCGGCGTCGGCGGAGCTGGCGCTGGATGAGAATGTATTCTTAGAGAATGCAGAAAATGGTGGGATCGCGTCTTTTCAGCGGATTCCGTTTGTGGGGCGGCCCCGGGAGCGAGGGCTTTTGCGGGAGCTGGCTTTGCATGTGGCCGGGGGCAAGGGCGGAAAACTGGTGGTGATCGAGGGGGAGGCAGGGGTTGGAAAAACGCGGCTGACCGTGTGGCTGAAGGAAAAAGCGGAAGAACACGGGCTTTTGCACGGTCATATCGGTGCGTTTACACGGGGATCGACCGGTGGGCTGCGTGGTTTGCAGGAAGTTCTGGAGAGTATGTTTGCGACGCGCGGGTTGAGTCGGCCGGATGTGTATTCGCGCGTGTTTGAAGTGTTGGAGAGCTGGGGACAGGTGGCGCGCGAGGATGCGCAGGCGATTACGGATTTTTTGCGGTCCTCGGAGACGTCTGAAACTTCGGAGGCTACCGGGCGCGAGCAGCGGACGGCGGTAGGCTCGCCGCAATTGTTGTATGCTGCGGTGACGCGTGCGTTTGAGCTTGCGGCGCAGCAAGAACCCAGGCTGATTATTTTTGATGATATTCACTGGGCGGGTGCTGAGCTCGGAGATTTTTTCGATTATCTGGCGGTGGAGCTTCGCCATCGGCCGATGCCGTTGATGGTCATTGCGACGGCTCGGACCGAGGATATGGTCGAGAATCCGCAGATGGAAAGTCGGCTGGCTGCGCTGAGTCGTTATACGGGGGAGACGGTTGAGCGTTTGAGTCTGGGGCGGTTGCAGCGCGCGAGCGGGCATCGACTGGTGAAGGCGTTGCTGCCGGTGGATGATGTGCTGACGGATATTGTTTTTGAGCGATCCGGAGGCAATCCGCTGCATTTGCTGTTGCTGCTCAGGTATTTGCAGAATGAGGGGCTTCTGGAATGGGATGTAGATCTGTGGCGGGCACGTTCGCTGGAGGCGGTGCGCGAGGCGATTCCACCGAGTCTGGCGGATTTGTTTCGGGTGCGGGTTCAGCAGATCGAGGATCGCTATCAGACCGGAAATCGTCTCTCGGAGCTGTTGCATCGTGCGGCCGTGGTGGGTTCGCGATTTGGTTATGATGTGCTGCGGGAAATGATCCGGATCGAGGGAAATCCACGACTGGAGCAGAGTTTTGACGAAGATCTCGATCGTCTGCTTTCGGAAGGTCTGATCGCAGAAAGCCACACGCGCCGGGATGACTGGTACACGTTCAGTCATGCGCTGGTGCGGGATTATTTCTTGCGTGATGCCGGCGGCCCGCGTGCGATTCGCAAGCTGCATAAGCTGGCGGCGCAAGCGATGGAAACTGTGCTGGGGAGTTCGGCAGAGACGTTTGCGCTGGAAATTGGGGCGCACTGGCGCAATGCGCGGATGCCGGAGCAGGCGTTGAAGTGGTTTCAGGCGGCGGCGGAGCGGGCGCAGCATTCTTTTATGCTTCGGCAGGCCAGTGAGGCGTTTGAGATCTGTCTGGAACTGATGGAAGTGATTCTGGGGGACGGGGCCGAGGACCGTGGCGGGTTGTTTGCAGATTATCTGGAAACGCTGGTGACGCTGGGCGATCTGTATGAAGGCTTCGGGGAGTTTAAGAAAGCAGAGCAGGCGTATCGGCGGGTCGTGCGCGAGGTTGCCAGGATCGGTATTGAAAATTGTATGGATGGCCGAAAGTCAGTTTCGAAGAGCTGGCTGGGACTGGGGCATGTGGCGTGGCAGCGCGGGGATTTTGAGGCGGCGCACTGGGCGTTTGAGCGGGTGCGAGAGCTGAGTGCGGGGCAGCACGGGTTGCATGAGATCGAGGAATCCGCGGGACGTGGGCTGGCTCGCGTAGCCTGGCATCGCGGCGATTACGGCCAGGCGCGCCGATTGGCCGCCGCCGGGTTGGTGACAGCGCAGGTGCGCGGCGATCAGGAAGGACATGCGGAGTCGTTGTGGCTGCTCGGGGAAATTGCGCGGATGCTGGGGCAGGGCGCAGATGCGCGACGGTTTTATATGGAGTCGTTGCGTATTTATCGGGCGGGCGAGGCGCCGGCCGGAATTGCGCGCAATCTTTTGAGCATGGCGCAACTGGCGCGTTATCAGAAGAATTTTGAGGAATCGGCGCAGCTTTATCGTCAGGCGCTCAGTCGTTATGAGAATCGCGGCGATCGGCGCGGTCAGGGTAATTGTTATAATGGACTGGGCGATGTGGCGCGCTTTGAGAAACGCTTTGATGATGCGCGCAAAAATTACGGGCGCGCGCTTGAGATTTATCAGGGCATCGGCGCGCAGTACGACGTGGCCGTGGTGTATGCGAACCTCGGGTTGACGGCGATTTCGCTGGGCGACATCGAGGGGGCGCGAAAGTTTATTTCGGCTGCGCGCGATATCGTGGCTGGCAATGATTATCCGTATTTGATGGCCGGGATTGAGTACAATCTGGCGCTGGTGGAAGCGTTGCTGGGGCAGGACGAGGAAAGTTCCGTGACGCTGGAGAAGGTGCTGGCGCTGGCCAGGAAGTATCCGATCGCAGATCTGGATTATGCGCAGCCGCTGGAGCAGCTCGGGCGGCTGCGGGCGGCGGCTGGCAGCGCGCAGGAAGCACGGGCTTTGTGGGAAAAAGCCGGCGATATTTACCGGGAGCTCGATCTGCACGAGGATTATGAGCGGGTGCAGGCCAGTATTCGGGGTCTGTCGTAGTTGGATTCCGCAGGCACGAAAGATTTTTTGACACATTGCGACTCCCCTTTACACTCCAAAGCATGCAGAGCGCTGGCAGGAAGCGCCGTCACAAAGCAGACGGTGTTCCAGGCTGAAGGCTCGTTGTTCGGGCGCGTAATCTTTGCGCGCTGACTATCCAAGGAGTGGATCATGAGTGTATTGGAATTACCGCCGGAACGTCGTCAACGCCGCAGCTCGCAGGCAGGGCAAGCGATTATGCTTCAGCTCGAATGGATTTTTGAGCGCGAGGGGCTTCGCAATTTTACGCTGGGAGATGGGCGCGGCCTGGTGATCGCGTCGGCCGGTCAGCTCAGTGAGTCGGATGTCCTGGCGGCGTATGCGCCGTTGCTGGCGCGGACTTTTGATCGGGAGCGTCGCGCCAATATCTTTTCGAAAATTCAACAGTTTATGCCGGACGTCGATGCGCGCAGTCTGCATGTGCGTGCGTTTGAGATCGACGGCGAGCCGCTGTATCTGGCGCTGCTCGGGCAGCCGGGTGTGTATCAGCACGTGGGTCTGTACCGTGCGATTACGGGTGTGCGCCGTATTTTGCGTCAAAGTGGGTTGGGCGCTTGAGAATGGGAATAAAAACTCTCGAAGATGATCGCGCTGGTGCGATACTTGCACTATAATGGTGCAGATCGTTTTCTAACGCATCGACGCATCTTGACGTTGCGGCGATGCGCTATTAGAGATACGCACGCGATGCATTTACCATTTTCCGAGAGTTTCGAATGAATAAAAGTTTTCTATGGAGCGCCCGTGCATTTCTGGCTGCGGGGCTTCTGATCAGTACCCCGGCGTTTGCCCAGGAAGATGCGGCCGAGGCTGCCGTTGTAGAAGCCGAAGAAGTAGAACAGCAGCTTGAGGCAGAGCTGGAAGCTGGACTTAATGAAGCCGGGGTGACTGGAGATGTCGTAGATCTCTCCGTGGCGAATGCAAAGGAGTCCGACAAAAACTGGAGCCTGTCGGCGGGCCTTCGTTCGTCGGTAAGCCAGGGAACGTTTGCCAGCGTAGCCAACGACACCGAATGGAAAGACGTCGTCAAGGCGCCGGACAATTCTTATGATCGGGTTTCGATGTCGCTTTCGCTCGGTGCTGGCTATCAGCTCGATGAGTTTGATTTCGGCATCGGCTTTGGCATGTCCCAGTATTTGACGGAGGGCGGTGGTAGCGGAACGGTGCAGGAGTTTCGCATTTCGGACGTTTCGCTGAGCGCAGGTTGGAGCGGTCATACGTTTGAGTCGACCGGAATCCGCATTGCTCCGAGTCTGTCGGTAGGTCTGCCGGCCAGTACGTCTTCGCGCTACTCGTCGTTGTTGTTCGATACGAGTCTGGGCATCGGGATTTCGAAGCGTTTCTTCAACAAAGTAACGCTCTCCTACTCGCTGTCGGGAACGACCTTCTTCCACAGGTATACCACGCCGATCGTTTCGATTGAGAAAATCGGTCGGGAAAATGCATTGTATCGCGCGGAAGAGCTTGTTTCTTCGACGCATTTTGCCGTGGGCGGGCGGAACTCGCAGTATTCGCTGGGTAACTCGTTTAGCATCCGCGTACCGCTCTGGTCGAAGTTGAGCATGGGCGTTAGCTACGGATTGTTTACGCACTGGTCTTATGCAGGCGATAACGATGATGATCTGGCGTCGGACAATGCTTGTATTGGACGTTGCTCGGGTCAGTCGTCTTCGGGTTCGGTTTCGTTCAATTACGGCGTCAATGACTGGCTGAGCGTCAACGCCGGTTTGAACTCTCGCCAGGCACCGAAAACCTCGGATAACAAGTCGTTCCGCTTCCCGTTCTGGAACTTCACGGGTGCTGGCGCGAATATGTCTTCGTTCTCGCTCGGAATCTCGGCGGTGTACTGAGTTTTCAGAAAATCGTTTCGTAGAAAAAGCCGCGGCCCTGAAAAGGGTCGCGGTTTTTTTGTGGGTTTTGGTTGGGGCCTGGTTGGGGGGAAGCCGTGTCTCTCGCGAAGCCACGAAGCCGCGAAGGGTTTGTTAAACGAGAAGAAGGGTATGGGGAATGTGTTGAGGGCATTTCGGGGAAAATCGTCTCCGGTTGAAGCCTGAAGGGAGCAGGCGGTTGTAGAACGCGTGAAGTAGCAGCCTGGAGGGATTCTGGTTTTTAAGATCGCTCCAGGCTGCGGCCAGACGCGTGTTGGTGCTGCGGGG
>JBEBUW010000035.1:0-38577 GCA_040393065.1 Lujinxingia vulgaris
GCGTTCCCACCCGTCGGCTGACGCCGAGGGCTAAAACGACCGGCGGCGCTCCGCTGAGGCTGACGCCTCGCTGCGCGGGTGGGAGTGGATGTGTGGCGGGATTAGGGTTTGGCGCCGAGGAGGATCCAGCTTTCGATTTTGGCGAGTTGTTCGGGGGCGAGGGGGGATGGGTCGGGGGCCCAGGGGGGGGGTTGGAGGGTGAAGCGGCGGACGGGGTAGTCGGGGAGAATTTTGTGCATGAGGTAGGAGGAGGAGGGATCGAAGGAGCGAACGAGGGGGAAGTCGGATTGTTGGGAGGGTTGGCCGACGAGGCTGTGGTGGGTGAGGGGATTGAGTTGCCAGTCGGGGTCGCGGTGGCAGGAGGCGCAGCGGGCGGTGAAGATGGCGTCGACGTCGGCCCAGGTAGCGGGTGGGAGCGGGGGCGTGTTGGTGGAGGGGATGGTTTCGTCGGCGATGTAGCCGGGCATTTGCGCGGGGTTGGGCGGAAGCCAGGGGGAGTTGGTGACGCTGCGCAGTGAGGCGCCGGCGATGTTGAGGTTGTAGTGGAAGTCGGGTTCGAGGTTGCGGTTGGGTGTCCAGTACAGGGCTTTGCGGGTCATGATGTACTGTGCATTGCCGTTGATGACGATACCGCCGGATTGCAGATTGATGACGCCGTAGGTGAGGAAGGTTCGGGGATTGATATAGTCGTTGAAGGCGACTTCGATGGTGGGTCGCAGGGCGACCGGTCCGGGTTCGGGTGTGGTGTTGCGGACGAGGAGCCAGCGGTCGTAGGGCTCGGGCAGGGGGATGGGGTTGCCGTCCTGGTCTACCGGCTGCGGGGGCTCGATGGAGCCGCCGCAGGCTGTGGCGAGGGTGCACAGGAGAAGCAGGGGAAGGATGTGGGTGATGTTCAGACTTCGATGGTTTTCCATCCACCGCTCCAGAATTTCCAGGCCATGATGCAGGCGAGTGCTGTGAGATAAACCATTGCGGATATCCAGACGCCCATGTAGCCGACATCGAAGACGAAGGCGAGTAGAAAGGCAAGGGGGGCCAGGCAAACGGCGTGGAGAACGAGTTCGACGTACATGACGAAGCGGGTGTCTCCGGCGCCAAAGAGTGCCTGGACGAGGATCAGGCTCATGGCGATGAACATAAACGAGGATGCCATGAGGCGGAGTCCGGGCGTTGCGGCTTCGATGACGAGCGGATCGTTGCTCAGGATGCTGAGGAAGGCATGGGGAAAGGCGATGATGATCAGTGCGATGGCGCCGAAGATGTACATCCCGATTTTGACGGATTCCCAGCCGTAGTTTTCAGCGAGCAGGAAATCTTTTTTGCCCATGGCCTGGGAGACGAGGGTGGCGGTGGCCTGTCCGAAGGCGATGCTGGTGACGAAGCCGATGCTGAGCAGGTCGATGATGAGTTTGGCGGCGGTCATGAAGAGGGGCTGGCGGCTGTGCAGGACAGTGAAGGACCAGTCGTCAGCGAAGATGCGGCCGGTGAGGTCGGGGTTTGTGGTCAGGGCGGCGTGCAGGTTGTTGAGTTGTTGGGCAAATTCGGAGCCGTAGTAGCGGGTGGTTTGCATGACGTCTTGTGCGACGCGTTCGTCGAGCATGTCGATGATTTTTAGGAACATGAGTACGCCGCTCATGACGAAAATCTGGGTGACCATGCTGGGGACACTGAGTTTGATGATGTTCCACATGACGCGGGGCTGGAGGTTTCGCGGGGTATAGTAGCGGAACAGGCTGAGGTTTTGCTGGCGAAAGCTCCAGAAGATCATGAAACCCAGGCCGATGTAGGTGGAGATGAGTCCGGCGATTGCGGCGCCTGTGACGTGGTAGGCGGGGATGGGGCCCCAGCCGAAGATGAAGATGAAATTCAGCGGGATGTTGATGGTATTCATAACCAGGCATGCGTACATGTGGACGCGTGTGCTGCCGACGCCATCGAAAAAGCCTTTGTAGCTGGCGGTGGCGACCATGGAGAGCACGCCGAGCACGCGGACCTGAGTGTAGGGTGTGCCGAGATCGATGACGGCCTGGTTTCCGGTGAGGAACTGGAAAGCGATGGGGACGATGTGCCATCCGGCCAGGGTGAAGAGAATGGACAGAACCAGAGCGATGAGCAGGCTGTTGAACAGGATGGTTCCGGCCTGGGGGAGTTGGCTTGCGCCGTAGCGTCGGGCGGTCATGACCTGGGTTCCGACGCCGAGCGCGGAGAGGGAACCGCCGATGCACCACAGGATGGGCAGGCTGAGGCCAAGGGCTGCTTGTCCGGGAATGCTGTAGCTTGGATCGAGGTAGCCGATGAAGATGGTATCGACAACGTTAATCAGGGTTTGCGTGAGCATTGCAATCATGACAGGGCCTGCCAAAAACATGATTGTTTTGCCACGCATACGGTCGATAGTAAGAGACATAAGAAAAGCCACTAAGTTGAAAGAAAACCGAACAGTGTCGGAGCTATTTACGCGCCAATTTGTATGTGAGGGGTTTCTGCAAGGCAAGTCGGATGTTTTGGGGTGAAAGCAGCGGTGCTGCTTGACATTAGGCCGTATTCAGAAGTAACAAGCGCGTAAGCTTATAGCGGAGGTCTGGAAAAAAAGGACCGCTCACATGAGTATGGTTTTACACCCATCTGTTGTTTGAATAGATGTTGATAAAGGAGTAATGAAATGTCGAAATCTTTGAAGAAAATGTATTTCGCACTGGGGCTGTTGCTGATCACAATGATGAGCCTGAGTGCATGTGGTCCGGATTATCCAAAGTGTGAAAAAGATGACCATTGTCAGAGCAGTGATCAGGGCCAGGCGGAAGGTCGTCTGTACTGCGTCAATGGACTTTGCCAGCAGTGCCGTGCGGATGCCGATTGCGGTGATGCTTCGATGGAATGTAATGCCGGTGTTTGTGAGCAGATTCCTGGCTATTGCGTGGGCAGCAATGATTGCCCGGGCAATCAGCAGTGTCGTGACAATCGCTGCGGACCGGAGTGTCTGGCGGAATCGGATTGTAACGACGGCTTTATGTGTCAGGGCGGAAGCTGTGTCGTGAAGCCGGAGTGCTCGGCAGACGGCGACTGCTCGGAAGATATGATTTGCCGCAGCGGCAAATGCGTTGAGCCGCCGGAGCCGGAAGGTTGCCAGCTTCAAAACGCTTTCTTTGGCTACGATAGCTCCAACATCGATGGCGAAGCTCGTCGGATGCTTCAGGCCAACGCCGATTGCATCAAAGAGCGCGGCTTGACGGTGCAGATTGTTGGTCATGCGGACGAGCGTGGCACAAGCGAGTACAACCTTGCGCTGGGTGAGCGTCGTGCGCGTGCGGTTCGCAACTATCTGACGTCGCTCGGTGTTGCGGGACGTAACCTGACGACGCTTTCGTATGGTGAGGAGCGTCCGGTTCGGGTTTGCGGTGAAGACGGCCCAGAAAGCTGCCACAGCGCAAACCGTCGCACGGAATTTAATATCCGGTAATCTATCAGGCGCCTGGCGCCGGGTTCGGGTATAGAGAAAAGGTCTGATGCTCTTGTGGCATCGGACCTTTTTTTGTTGTAAAGCATTCGTTTTACGGCGGACTCTCTGGCGTATGTGCAGAGGCTGTTGCGTATTTCTTTAGGCACTAGCATTGGAACATGTGTTGTCCATGAAAAATCGAAAAACCAGGATTTATCTTTCTGTGCTTGTGGTGTGGGTCGGTTTGCTTTCGTCGGCGTGTGTGCCGGTATGGACGGGCAATCGCATGCAAGACGAGCTGGAGAGCGTGAAGGCGCAGCAGCAGGCGATGCTGGAAAGCTCGAAGGCCGAGCGTGAGGAGTTGACGCAGATGATTGCGGGCGCTCGCCAGGACGTGGCGGAGCTGGAGTCGATTCTGGCGGAAGCGCGTGATTTGTTGCAGAAAAGCAATGCCAACCTGGGGGTTGAGGTTCATCAGATCCGTGAGGAGCTGGAGCGGCTGCGTGGTAAGCAGGAAGAGCTAGAGTTCCGGTTTATGCGGCTTGAGCAGGGATTGGAGTTGTTTAAGGAGGACGTCGATTTGCGCCTGGCGGGTGGTGCGGGTGTGGCGTTGCCGGAGGAGCCGGATGCGTTGCTGGAGGTGGGGACGAAGGCGATGGCGGAGAAGGATTATCGCCTTGCGCGTCGTGCGCTGGAAGCGTTTTTGAGCAAGCATGGGCGTCATGCGAAGGCGGATGAGGCGACGTTTTTGATCGGCGAGTCGTTTTTTGCGGAGAAGCAATGGGTGGGCGCGATTTTTGAGTATCAGAAGATTTTGCAGAATTTTCCGCGCTCCTCGCGCCGCAGTGCAGCGACGTATGGAATCGGGGAATCGTTTGTGAAGTTAGGCAAGTGTGAAGAAGCCAGCGTGTTTTTCGAAACCGTTGTCAACGACTATCCCGGCTCGCGCCAGGTTCGTGATGCACGTGAGTATTTACAGAAGATCAAGGCCGGTAACTGTAGCTAAGGTGTTATCGGGTTATTCATCCAACCAAGGAATTCATTAAAGATGCTGACAAAAAAACATGTAGATCATCAACTTCAGGCAGCTCGTCAGCTTGTGGAAGCAGGCAGTCAGGCGTTGCGTCAGAATAATATTCTGGGTGCGCATGAGGCGCTGCTTGAGGCGAATGCGATTCTGGATATGGCCGAGGAAGTCGACGAGGATGGGCTGAAGCTGCGTGCTCGTGTGTTGAACGAGCTGGGCGTGATTTATCAGCGCCAGAATCAGTTGGAAGTTGCGCGGGATTATCATCAGCGTGCGGCCGATATTTGTAACCAGCTGATGGAAAGCGGCGTTGAGTTTCGTGGGAACACGGCGGCCACGCATTTGAATTTGTCGAGCATTCTGGTGGCGTTGGAAGATTTTGAGACGGCGCTGGAAATGGGTCAAAAGGCAATTGCCCTGACGGATTCCTTGCGCGAGGAAGGCGAGATGGGCGCGGAGCCGCTGGCGCTCGGGGCTTCGCAGAATATGTCGCTGGTGATGGCGCGTCTGGGTAAGCTGGACGAGGCGGATGCGGAGATGCATCGCGCGGTTGATCTGGCGAATCGCTTGAATGAGCAGGGCGTGCCGAATGTAAGCGTGCAGGCCGCGCAGGGTTGCCAGCAGTTGAGTGTGGCGATGTTCGAGGCGGATTTGCTCGATCGCGCGCTGGCCTGGGGTCAGGTGGCGGTGGATCTGTCTGAGAAGGCTTATGAGGTGCATGGTCAGCCGGTACTGGGCGTGTATCTGGTGAGCCAGATCAATTTGATCTCGTACAACGAGAAACTTGGCGAGTTTGCGGACGCGGAAGACTGTCTGTGGAAGGCGATTGAAGTGGCTGGCAATGAGCCGCAGATTTTGCGTCGCGGGCTTGTGTTCTATGAGACGCTTCGCAAGCAGACGGATGCGCGGCTTGAGGCCGGAAATCTGCCTCGCGATGAGGTCGATGAGGGTTATGAAGAGATCAAGGAGCGCATCGAGAGTATCGGTGGATTGCCTCCTCTGGAAAATGCCGGCGGTGTCGAGCAGGGATAGTGCCGGACTGAGTAGAGTCTGAAAGCGTGTTTCGCGCGAAGCCGCGACGCCGCGAAGGAAAGACGCTGCCAAGGCAGGAAAGGCGAAGATAAAGGAAAGGCCCGCATCGGTTTGATGCGGGCCTTTTGTTTTGTGGATGTTGTTGGGGAATCAGGGGCAGTCGGGGATGGTGGAGAGTCCGAGATCGTCGCCGAGGGTGAAGGGGGTGGATTCCAGGGTGTTTTCGGTGTCCTGGATGGTGATGCGGACGGTGTAGGGCGTGTTGAGGTCGAAGGGTGTGGCGGCGTTGTTGACCAGGCGTCCGCAGGCGGTGTCGAAGGTGAAGCTGTGGGTGACATCGGTGCGGGAGGGAATGGTGGGCAGGGAGCGGAGGCTGCCGACGTTGCGGGCGGCGGGGTTGGGGGTGCCGCAGCGCTGGGCGTTGGCTTCGCAAATTTCGAGGGTGATGTTCTGGTCGTCGCCTTCATAATCGCGCAGGGCGTAGGTAATGAGGATGCGGTCCTGGGCGTCCAGCGCGATGGGGCCGATGGCGGTGATGTTGGCCTCGAGGTTTTCTTGCTCGATGGAGTCCGCGCAGGCGGCCGTGAGCAAAAGCATCAGAAGGGCTGTGGAAAGTGCGTGGGTAGTTGTCGCCTTGGGGATCGTGGGCATGGTCAGAATCATTGTGAGTCGCGGCCGGTTGTGCGCGCGAGGGTGGAGAGCATGGCCTGGTGGATGTGGCCGTTGGTGGCAAGGATGCTGGCTTCGTAGCTGGTGTAGGGCTGGTTCTGGATATCGGTGACGATTCCGCCTGCTTCTTGAACGAGGAGATAACCGGCGGCAGTGTCCCAGGGGCTTAATCCATATTCCCAGAAGCCGTCAAGGCGTCCGGCGGCGACGTAGGCCAGGTCCAGTGCGGCTGAGCCGAGTCTACGCACGCCGCGGCTTTCGTGGGTGAGCAGCGTGAATTGCTGGAGCGTCCGATCGAACTCGGCGGAGCGTCGTGCCGGAAATCCGGTGACGAGGAGTGAGTTTTCCAGGGCTGTTTCGGGGCTTGTGGCGATGGCTTCGCCGTTGAGCGTGGCGCCGGCGCCGCGTCGTGCGCTGAAGAGTTCGTCCAGATTGGGATCGTAGATGACGGCGGCGACGGTGTTGTTGTCGACCTGCAGCGCGATGGAAACGCAGTACACGGGGATGCCCATGGTGAAGTTAACGGTGCCGTCGATGGGATCGACGAGCCACTGGCGGTTGGAGGCTTTGCGGGCGTCGTCGGGCTGGTCGTGGCCGTATTCTTCGCCGAAAACAGCGTCGTCAGGCAGGGCGCGGTGGAGTTGTTCGCGGATGAATACTTCGGTGGCGCGATCGACGTCGGTGACCAGGTCGTTTTTGGCTTTGAGGGAAACAGTGAAGCCGTCGCGTCGCTGGCGCAGGATGCGTTTTCCGGCTTCGCGGGCAATGGCTTCGGCAACGCGGAGTTCGAGAAGGTAATCGGACATGGTGCCTCGTGGGTTCTGGGGGGATGGTGAGGGTTTCGCCTGCATTCGTGGTTCAGTGATAGGTCGGGAGTGCAGATGGGGTCAAATGTAATCTGTTTTTGGGGAGGGGTAGGGGAGCGGTTGGGGTGACGTGCTGGAACAATTGAGGGTCAAGGGAGTACTGACGTCGGGTCAGGGTGGGGGGAGGATGGCTTCCTGGAAGGCGATGCGCAGGGCTTTGATGCGGTCGTTGTCGCGGGTCGGATAGACGCGGTTGGTGAGGAGGACGGCGATGGTGCGGGAGTTGCGTTCGATCCAGAGGGAGGTGCCGGTGAATCCGAGGTGGCCGATGGTGTTGCCGGCTGTGAATCCGCGGCCGGCGCTGCTCTGCAGGCCGCTGGGGGTATCCCAGCCGCCGAGGTGGTTTGCGGCGTTCTGGCTACGGGCGCGGGTTGCTTCGGACCAGCAGAAAGCAAGTGTTCGGGGGTGGATGATGGCGTTGGCGGGTGGGTTTTTGCTGTCGATTTCCAGGAGGTGGCGCGCGAATTTGGCGAGGTCGTGGGCGGTGCTGAAGACGCCGGCGTGGCCTGCGACGCCGCCGAGGACGTTGCAGTTTTCGTCGTGCACGGAGCCTGTGATCAGGCGTTTTCGGAGCGGGCAGCGCTCGGTAGAGGCTGTAGATCGGGCAAGGGTTTCGAGCGTGGTGGATGGGTTGCGGACGGAGAAAAAGTCGGTGTGGTGCATCTGGAGCGGTTGAAAGATTTGCGTGCGGGCGAGAATTTCGAGCGGCGTGGCAAAGACGTGTTCGAGGACAAAACTGAGCAGAATATAGCCCGGGTCGGAGTAGGCGTAGTGTGTGCCGGGCGTGGCGGTGAGTGGGGTGGCGGCGATTTCCTGGAGGATGGCCTGGCGTGTTTGTGTGGCCTGTTCGGGGGAGGGATCGAGTGGGTAGTGTTCGTAGAATTTGATCCAGGTGGGCAGGCCGGAGCTGTGGTTGAGCAGGTGCAGGATGGTGATTTCGCGTGCGCGCGGGTCGGTGGGATTCCAGCCGGGTAGGAGTTCGTGCACGGGCGTGTGCCAGGTAAAGAGGTTTTGATCGACGGCCTGCATGGTGAGCGTGGCAGTGACGAGGGCTTTGGTGATGCTGGCGGTGTCGAACAGGGTGTCGGTGGTGACCGGCGGGTTGGGCGCGGATGTGCTTTCGAGGGCGGTGTGGCCGAGCGCTTCGTGGAAGAGGGTGCGGCCGTTTTGCCAGACAAGGGCCTGGATGGCGGAGGCGGTTGCTTGCGGGGACGTGTCGTCGGCGAGTTGGCTTTGGGAGGTGGCAAGCGCGGTGGCGAGGATGTTGCGCAGCTTTTGTTGGAATCTCTGCAGATTCTGGAGATCGGGGGACGTCATGGTAGGCATGGCTTCAGGGAGTTTGAGCAGAAGTTGCGCTGGAAAGCAGGGTGACGGAGCTGGAGTCAGGGTGCTGGTCGGTTGCGTGGATGGCGACTTCGCAGCCGATGGGCAGCGCGAGGTTGCGCGAGCCGTGGCCGCAGGGGAAGTTCGCGACGACCGGGCAGTTGAATTCGCTGGCGAGTGTGTCGGCGAAGTGGGCGACGGCGGCTTCGTCGATGTAGACGCCGTTGCACTGGGAGAAATCGCCAAGGATGATGCCGGCCAGGTCGCGGGATTTTGGGGACAGGCGCAGGGTGGTGAAGAGGCGGTCGAGTCGGTAGTCGACTTCGCCGATTTCTTCGAGGACGAGGATGGCGCCGGTCAGGTCGGGGCAGTAATCGGTGGCGAGCATGCTGGCGACAAGGCAGAGGTTGCCGCCGAACAGGCGGCCGCGGGCGTGGCCGGGGCGGACGCAGCGCAGGCCGCCGATCTGGTGCGGCGCGGCGAGTGTGCCGAACAGGGATGCGTGCAGGTGCGAGAGGCTGTGGAAGGGATCGTCCCGGTGTAGCGGCAGGCTTTTGACGACCGGGCCGTGGAGCGTGGGCAGGCCCAGGATGCCGGCAAAGTACAGGTGAAGCGCGGTGATGTCGCTGAAGCCGACGAAGAGTTTGGGGTGGTTGCGGATGATTTCTGCGTCGAGCAGCGGGAGCAGGCGCATGGTGCCGTAGCCGCCGCGGCTGCAGAGGATTGCGGCGATGGTCGGGTCGGCAAACGCTCGGTGGATGGCCTCGGCGCGGTCGTGATCGCTACCGGCCAGATAGCTGTGCACGGGCTGGCGGTCGTAGGTGGTGCTGGAAAGTACGGGTTCGAGCTGCCAGTCGCGCAGGATTTGTAGGCCGGCCGCAAGGTTGTCGGGGATAACGGGGCCGGCAGGGCTGAGGACGGCGACGCGGTCGCCGGGCTGGAGCGGTGGTACAGAAAGATTCACTTCGAAGTCCTGGCGGGTTGGTATTTGATCAGGAGGGCTTCGCCAGCGCCGAGCAGGGTGTTGATGCGGAGTTTGATGGGCAGGCGGTTTTCGTCGCGGCTGACCCAGAAGCTGCCGGAGTGGCGGCCGGATTCCCGGACACTGATGGTAGGAGGGGCCGGGCCTTTGGCGGGTGGTTCGGAGCGGCCTTTGGCGGCATGGACGATTTCGCGGCGAAAATCGAGTTTCCAGCCTTTGAACCAGCCCATGGGGGTGTACACATCTTCTTTGGCGCGGACGGTAAAATCGATGCGGCTTAAACTCCAGCCGTCGTAGACGAAGTAGCTGAATTTTTGGCCGATCTCAAAGGGCGGTGCGGTGCGCAGCTCGTAGATCCAGGTGAGCATATCGTGGGTGTTGCCGGGGATGTTGGCGCGGGTTTGCAGGGTGCTGTTGTTGCGGGTTTTCTCGATGCGCGCCAGGTAGGAATCCTGGAAATAATCGACGAAATAGCTGCGGGTCTGACCTTTTTCGTGGAAGGTTTTTTCGGAGCGCAGCGGTAAAAATGTCTGCGGATTGAAAAAGGTGTTGGCGCGGTCGTCGAGCGGGTAAATCGCGTGGAAGAATCCGGTCGATTGGGCGTTGCCTGAAATGGGAACATAGGAGCGGTTGTTCTGGTTGCGGACCTGGCCTACGCGCACGCTTGCGCGCATGGCTTCGGCGCCGTTGATGCGCACCGTGTAATAGAATTCTTCTCCGGGCCAGCGAAAGGCTGCGGTCTGAGAGGTTGGCTGCACGTCCTGTTGTGCTTGCGAAGATTGCCGGGCCTGCACGGACGTCGGCGTTGCCAGGGCCAGCAGCAACAGGGTGATGGAGAAAACAAGTGCTGCCGCAGGCTGTTGGAAGCAAAGCAGAAAATGTCGGTGCATGCAGCCTTCCATGAAAAATGAAAACAATCGAAATAGTTAAGAAATCATGAGGTAGCTTAAGGGTAACGCCCGTACCAGCGTATTCTATACAATAGCACGACTCGAGCGGAAAATTCTTCGTGATTGTCAATTCTCGCCGGGACTGGCATTGAGACAAAAGAAATTTGCCGGCAGTCGCGTGATTGCTCGGGCCTTTGATGATTACACCCTGTGGCATTTTGTGACCCGTCGGGGAGCAGGATGTTTACAGGCTTTTGGTCGTGAAAACGACTTTATACTGCAGGAACTCGCATGACCCAGGAACCTCTTCAGCATCGACGTTATTTTACGGAACTGGTCGCGCATCTGGACCAATTTGGCGAACGCCAGCGCGAGCAGATAGCCCGGGTGTTTGGCGTAGCCAGCGTACATTCCGCGTCGATTGCACGTCGTTGGTTTGATGATCCGGAGGCTTTTGTCTCCACGGTGGAATCCAAAATTGGTAGCAAGCAGGCGTTCGGGTTTTTGTTAGATCTGGCGGCCGAGCATGATTTGCCGATGGAAGTGGAGTGGATTGCGCCGCGGTTTCGCAAGAAAATGACTGATATGGGGCTGCTCAGCACGCAGCGCTCGGAGGATGGAGAATTGCTGGGCGTGGTGCCCGGCGCGATTGCTGCGATGCTGGCCGATCGGCTGGAGGGCATGCGTCCGAGTTTGCCGGTGATGCTGGGGCGGTATTCGAAGGAACAGCTTGTGGCGCTGGCGCAGCGCTATGATGTGCCGGTGCAGGGCACGCGCATCGATATGGTGATGACGCTTTCGGAGTTTTTTGCGCGTCCGGAAGCGGTGGAACTGATGATGGAACGTCTGCCCGATCCGGAGTGGATTGCGGCGGCGATGATGATCTTGGAGCTCGGTGGAACGTGTTTCTGGCCGGAGATTTTTGGCTACGACCTGGACGCGAGCCTGGATGATGATCAGAAAGTCGTTCCGTTTATGCGGGTCCATGAGCGCAACGAGGAACGGGCGATTGCGGAAACGCTGCTGAACCTCGGGATTTTGTACCGGCTGGAAGCGGAGCAGGTGGGAGCGCCGTATCCGATGGTGGCCGTGCCCGAGGAGATCTGGAAAGGGCTGTGGAAACTCGGGCGGGGCTGGCTTGCGGAATGGATGGCCAACAGCTTTCAGATGCTGGAGGAGCAGGGCGCGCGGCGTCCGCAGGCCGTGGTGCTGGACGATGTGCAGGCTGCGATGAAACTGCTGG
Organism: Lujinxingia vulgaris; assembly: GCA_040393065.1. Taxonomy (GTDB): domain Bacteria; phylum Myxococcota_A; class Bradymonadia; order Bradymonadales; family Bradymonadaceae; genus JACCWM01. The sequence goes on from JBEBUW010000035.1 coordinate 11,472, forward strand.
CCCTGGAAACCGAGCGGGAGGCGCTGCCGCTGACCGAGGCGTATTTGCCGAGCCAGGCGATGTATGCGCGGCTCGGGGCGCTTTTTGAACCGGAGCGGCCGGATGGTTTTGTGGATACGGTGTGGAATCTGGCGATGAACCTGTCGATTCTGGTGCCGGCGCAGCGGGCCGATGCTGTCATTTTGAATACGGAGCAGGCGTATTTGCTGGATATTGCGCGGCCGGCGTTCGTGCGCCACGTCTTGAGCGAGTGGTGCGCGGGGGTTGTGGGCGGGCTGGTGGATAGGAATCTGGGGCAGGCGATTGGCCTGGACGATCTGTGGCGCGAGATGGCGATTCGGGCGCTGATCGAGGAACGAGATCTGGTGCCGATGTGGATGTTTTCGCAGGGTGTGCCGAGCGGCACGACAGGCGCCGGGAATCTGCGGGATGTCGATTCGGGCATGCAGGATATGTTGCTGTTCGAGATGGATCTGACCAACAGTTTTGTGTGGACGATCAAGCTGTTGTGGCTCGATTTGTTGAGCCTGCTGGAGGCTGAGCGCTGGTATCCGATCGCCGGCATGGTGGAGATGTTCCAGTATACGGCGTGTATGGCGTTGTTCTCGCACCTGCAGGAGATTTTGAACGATCCGAAACTTTCCTGGGTGTATTTGCCCGTGCAGCGGACGAGTTTTTTTACAGATCCGTATCATACCGAGCAGTTCGAAATCTGGGTGCGCGACCTGATCGCACATCTGTTTGCGCCGCTGGGGCTGGCCGCGCTTTCGGAAGACGGCGAGTCGGTCTGGCTGGATACGCGGCTGATGCGGATTGAAAGTCCATGGGACTGGCCGGATGAGGAACGGATCGAGCTGTTGCGCGAAATCTTCAACGACGATGCGTTCGAGTTTCGTCTGCCCAGCGCGGCCGGGCCGGGGCTTCGGGCGCTTGGCAATGCGCGGGAAATTACGGCAGGCAGTGTGCGCCTGAGTGAACCGATGGATGTTCTGCGGGAGGTGCTGCGCGGGAAGAGGATCAAGAGGTTTGATGGGGTGAGCGTGTATTTTTGAGGGTGTGAAATGGCATCGGGATGGCGTTGCAGAGCTGATGGTCAGGGGTGAAATGGTGTCGGATGGCGTTGCAGAGCTGATGGTCAGGGGGAAAATGCCATTGAGATGCCAGAACCGGGCTGGTCGTTGTGACATTCTGGCACATCGATGCCAGAACAGAGCTGATGGTCAGGAGTGAAATGGCATCGGGATGCCAGATCAGAGCTGATGGTCAGGAGTGAAATGGCATCGGGATGCCAGATCAGAGCTGATGGTCAGGGGTGAAATGGCATCGAGATGCCAGAACAGAGCTGATGGTCAGGGGTGAAATGGCATCGAGATGGGAAAATGTCCTGAGGGTCAGGATTGCACAGGCATCTCGATGCCATTTTGTGTGGCGAGGGGTCAGACGTCTGGGATTGCGTCTTCGTTGATGTCCTGGCTGCCGGCATCGGAGTCGAGCTCTTCGCCGGTGAGCGGATCGATGTCACGGACGCGGCGTCTCGCGCGGTAGGCATCGCTCACGGCCCGGGTCTGGGTTTCCAGAGGCTCGAAAATGGTGCCGAGCAGGGCGGTGTTTTCGGGGGTGGGCAGGCGCAGGTCATGAAAGATCGCGACGATGACGTGCGCGATGGCTTCGCGGAGGGCGTTGCGCTGTGCTTCGACGGGAGCAAAGGTGAAGGGGCGGCCGTTTTCGGCGTCGAGTTCGATGCGGAATTGCTCGTTTAAGTCGCGCAGGTTCTGGACGTGGCGTTCCAGGCCGAGGATCTGGACGTGGGGGGCGAGATCGATTTCCAGGGTGTCCAGGATGTTGTCGACCAGCCCCAACTGAACGTCGTAGGCGCTTCGGGTCACGGAGCTGTACCCGCGCAGAAACAAGGTGCTGAGGATGGTGTTGGCAGCGATGACTACCGGATCGTCGTCCTTGCCGACGGCGTCGGCTTCCAGACGTTTGTGGATGGCCTTGACGGTTTCATCGATGTCGCGGTCGACGTCGGAGGCGTTTCCGCGCCGCCGGCTTTTGTTGGTGCGCACATCCTGCCAGCGCTGGTCCATGCGGATGGTGCGCCGGGCCTGGACCTGGGCTTCGACCAGGCGCGCTTCCAGGCCGGGGGCGATGATGCCCGACGCGGTGTACCGGGCGTGCATGTTGCGCAGCGCAAATGCGGCGCGCGTGGCCGGCAGCTGGCGAAAATCAACGTACTTCGATAACAGGCTTTGCATCACGGTTCTTCTCCATGTTTGTGCGAATCAACGCGGTTTGATGGAGGCTGAATAGTCCCCCCTATGGGACCCCAGCCGTGGCTACATACCGTCCTTACTAAGGATGATGGTGGGTAGTGTAGCGAAGTGGGGAGAATTGTGAAGGGGAAAAGAGGTGGGGTGAGGTTTGACGATCGCGTTGCCGTTACCGTCGAGATTGTTTGCGTTGTGGTGGTTGTGAGGGGGGTGGGGTGGTTTGCGGTGTGGTTGTGAGGATTGGGTGGTGGGCGGCGTGGTTGTGAGCGGGGATTGGGTGGTGGGCGGCGTGGTTGTGAGCGGGGATTGGGGGGTGCGCGGCGTTCCCACCCGTCGGCTGACGCCGAGGGCTAAAACGACCAGCGGCGCTCCGCTCAGGCTGACGCCTGGCTGCGCGGGTGCACGGATTGTGGTTTGAGCACGATTTGACAACGCATGCACCCGCGGAGCCGGGTGAAACCCGAGCGGAGCGCAGCGTCTGTGCTAGCCCCGCATGAAATGCGGGGTGTGACGTGTCGTTCCGCCCATTATCTATGGGGCATGCCGTGTTGTGTGGTTTACGGTGTGGTGGGGTGGGGTGGTCAGAGCAGTTGTTCGGGGACGTCCTGGTAGTGGATGGGGGGGTGGGGTTCGATCTGGATGAGGATGTCGTCGAGTTCGGGGAAGTGTTGGTGGAGTTTTTGTTTGACGAGGAGGAGGATTTCGCCGGCCTGTTGGAGGCGCATGTCGGGGTCGAGGGTGATATGGAGGTCGAGTTTATTAAAACGTTTCAAGGATAACGCTTTCTAAAAGCTGCGCTTCATGTGCAACGCCAAGAATGGAAATTTCAGAAGGTGCTTCAATCGAATCTATTTTATAAATAATTCGATATCTATGGGAAAAGATCTCAAGAATGTAAGGGTTTCCTATTTCTGGAACGACACGACCACGCTTAGGAAAGGCGCTCAGAGAAATGCCTTTTTGGAAGAGCGTTTGCGTCATAGAACCTGCAATTTCCTCCCCTGCCACATCCAGCAAATACGCTTTAATGGCTACCATCGTTTCTAAAGCATGTTCGGTCCATTTTATCTTCAAAGCTTAATGCCTAATTTCTCAGCAACCTCTTCTGATGAATAAGTACGGCCTTCTGCAATATCTCGCTCGCCAGCTTCGACTAATTTCAAAATATGTTGCCTGTATTTTAGCTCATATAAAACTTTTTTTGCGACGTCCTCAAAGCTCATATCGTCATCCAGCTCATCAACGATTTTTTTCGCATGTTCTTTCGGGGTAAGCATAATGGATTCTCCTTTTCTCTAGCCTGGTGTTGCATTTACAGAAGTATAACCGCCACACCTGAGCCTTACAATCCTACCAGTTTTGTTCTTATGGTCAGAGCAGTTGTTCGGGGACGTCCTGATAGTGGATGGGGTGGTGGGGTTCGATCTGGATGAGGATGTCGTCGAGTTCGGGGAAGTGTTGGTGGAGTTTTTGTTTGACGAGGAGGAGGATTTCGCCGGCTTGTTGGAGGCGCATGTCGGGGTCGAGGGTGATGTGGAGGTCGAGGTGGATGTGGCCGGGCATGCCGCGACTGCGGACGTAGTGGCAGGAGCGGACTTCGGGGATGTTCTGGACGATGTTGCGGACGGTGGTGGCGTCGAGCAGGGAGGCGTCGAGGACGACGGCGATGCCGTCGCGGAGTACGCGGAAGGCGGTGGAGCCGATGAAGATCATGACGGCGAGTGCGGCGAGGATGTCGCCGGCGGGCATGCCGAGGTCGACGAGGAGGATGCCGACGAGGACGGCGACGCCGGCCAGGGCGTCGGAGAAGGTGTGGGCGGCGTCGCTGATGAGGATCATGGAGTTGAGGCGTTTGCCGGCGCGGCGCTCGTACCAGCTTATGATGAGGCTGACGGCGATCGTGAAGATGACGATTCCGTAGGATGCTGGCGAGATGTTGGGGCTGGCGTTGCCGGCGGCTGCTGCCCAGACGCCTCGGGCGACTTCGAGGAAGCCTAAGACGATGAAAAATCCGATGACCAGGCTTGCGGCGACTTCGAATTTCTGGTGGCCGTAGGGGTGCTCGGGGTCGGGCGGACGCATGGCCAGGCTGAGGGCAACCAGACCGATGACGTTGGAGAGCGCGTCAAAGACGGTGTGGAAGCCGTCGGCCTGCAGGCTGACGATGTTGGCGTAGTAGCCGTAGACCAGCTTGAGGATGGCGACCAGGACGTTGAGGATGAGTGTGATCCAGAGAACGCGTCGGACGGCGTGTTGGGTGGATTGGGGTTGCCGGGTTGTGGAGGAGACGTCGGACATGGTCTGGAATCGGGTGTAAGACGGCTTTTATAAGACGTCGGTGGGGCCGTTTTTCTTGAGGAGATCGACCAGGGCGCGGACGTCCTGGGCACGGTCTCTGGGTAAGATCAACAGTGCGTCGGGGGTGTCAACGATGACGAGGTTGTCGATGCCAAGCGCGGCAATCACGCGTTTGGGTTGGGTGCTATAAAGGACTGAGTTGGTGACGTCAATCAGGGCGGCGTTGGCTTCGACGACGTTGTTGTTCTCGTCGGTGCCGGTGACATCTTCGATGGCGGCCCAGTGGCCGACGTCGGACCATTTGAAGGATGCAGGGATGACGACGACGTTGGGTGCGTTTTCCATGATCGCGTAGTCGATGGAGATGTTGTCGACGTGTTCGAAGTGCTCGCGCAGGGCCTGGTCTTCGTGGGGGGTGCCGATGGCTTCGGCGATTTGCATCATGGCGGCGTGCATTTTGGGCTGCTGACGCTGCATTTCGGCCAGGAGCACGGAGGGTTTGAAGACGAACATGCCGGAGTTCCAGACGTAGTTGCCGGCGTCGAGATAAGCCTGGGCGCGGGCGCGGTCGGGTTTTTCGACGAATGCCTGCACGGGATAGGCGGGGTGTTTGTTGGTGCTGTCGTCGGGTGAGGAGACGGTGGAGGCGTCGAAGGCGATGTAGCCGTAGCCGGTTTCGGGGCTTGTGGGTTGGATGCCCATGGTGACGATGTTGCCGCGTTCGGCCTCATCGCAGGCGGCGCGCAGGCAGGCGTCGAACTGGTCGAGTTGCTGGATGGCGTGGTCGCTTGGGAAGACGCCGATGACCTGGTCGCCAAATTTTGCAAGCGCGTGGACGGCGGCCAGGCCGATGGCCGGTGCGGTATTTCTGGCAAAGGGCTCGGCGATGAAGTTTTCTGCGGCCAGGTTGGGGAGCGCGTCGCGGGTTTCTTGCAGGAGTTTTTGGCCGCAGACGACGAGTGTGCGCTCGGGCGAGGAGACGGTCTGGAGGCGGTTCACGGTCTGGGAGATCAGGGTGCCTTCGCCGTAGAGGCGGATGAGTTGTTTGGGGCGGGCCTGGCGGCTGAGGGGCCAGAAGCGTGTGCCGGAGCCTCCGGCTAGGACGATTGCAATCATGGAATACCTTGTGAATTTACAGACCGGTGCACACAAGAACGTGGTGGGTACAGGGAGTTGAGTGGTTTGCGGGGTTCGAAAATAGATGTTGGGTGGTTTGCGCCGTCTCCCCCGGTTTCACCGGGGGCTAGAACAGATGCGGCGCTACGCACGGGTTTCACCCGGCTTCGCGAGTGGTTGTAATAGGTTGGGGTAATGATTTGCGCCGGTGTGTTGGGCGTTGTGCGCGGGTGGGGAGCATGGCAAGGCTGTTAGAGGTTGTCGAGATGAATTTCGACGAGCCAGCCGTGTTGGGGGAGTTGGGTGATGTGGAAGCCGGGGTTGGGTTGGGAAGGGGATGTTTTGAGGAGGAGGGTTGCGTGGCTGAGGGGCGTCGGGTCGGCGGAAAGCTGGAGGTCAATGGCGGCTTTGTTGGCGGCGATGATGCGGGCGTCGGTGTCGAAGAGGAGAGTTGGGTTGGGGTTCTGGTCGAGCAGGTGGAGGAGGGCCGTGCGTTCGGTCTGGGAATTGGCCAGGGGAGGGATGGTGAGTGGGGTTTGTCCGCTGGCGTGGAACTGGTGTTCGTCGAGGAAGGTGTTCATGGTGTGGGCGATGTATTCGAGTTCGTGGGAGAAGGCGTTGATGGTGCAGCGTCGGTAGAGGTTTCCCTGCTGGTAGTCGTAGGTTGTTTCGTAGAGTTCCTGGATGGGGAGGATGATGCGTCGTTGGATGTAGAAGTAGGCGAGTGCGGCGAGGATGAAACTGGCGATGGCGAGGAATGTGGCGGCCCAGGCGCCGTCCTGGCCGAGGCGGTGGGCCTGTTCGGCGGCTTCGATGGCGACGAGGTTCTGGGTCATGTGGCGCTGGTAGAGGGCGTTCATGCGGTTGAGCAGCGCGATACTTCCAAAAGAGGTGATGATCTGGATGAGGAGGATGAGGCCGACGGCGATGCGGATGTCTGTTTTGGTTTGCATGGTCTGTTTGGGCTGGCTGGTAGAAGCGCCGGGGTCAGGAAAAGCTGTCGGAGAGCATCTGGGTTGCGCCGGGCGGGGCGACGACGACGAGGATATCGTTCAGGCAGAGACGTTCGTCGGGGCCGGGTTGGATGATGGTTCCCTGGCCGTTGTGGATGCGGCGGATGGCGATGACAGAGATGCCGAATTTTTTGGGGAGTTTGAGTTCGAGCAGGGTGCGGCCGATGATGGCGGGGGGCGGATCGAGTTCGGTGATGACGAGGTCTTTGCCGAGCGGGATTTCTTCGAGGATGCGGGCGAAGAGCAGGCGTGTGGCGAGTTGTTCGCCGAAGGCGGATTCGACGTTGAAGACTTCGTGGGCGCCGACCAGGTAGAGGATGCGTTCGAGGATCGGGTCGGTGGCGCGTGCGACGACGCGTGTGGCGCCCATCTGGCGTAAGAGTGCGGTGATGATGATGGCGCTTTCGCGGGATTCCTGGCCAATGGCGCAGACGCACAGGTCGCGGCGGTTGGGAGCGGCGCGGTCGAGGGCGTTTTCGTCCATGGCATTGAAGCAGGCGGCTTCGGTGGCGAAGGTGCTGGCAGTGTGGACGAGTTTGGGGTTGATATCGACGGCCAGGACATCGACGCCGCGTTCGGTGAGGGAGCGGGCCAGGGCCATGCCGAATTGTCCGAGTCCGATGACGAGAGCTTGTTTACGCATGGTGCATCCAGAATTGAATGGTTAGCCGACGATGAGGGGATGTTCGGGACGTTCCCAATCGTCGCGGGGTGCTCGGGTTGTGAGAAGAACGAAAAGGGTGAGGGGGCCGACGCGTCCGGCGAGCATGCAGAGGGCGATGATGATCTTGCCGACGCTATCGAGTTGGGGTGTGCCGCCGATGGTCAGGCCGACGGTTCCGAGGGCTGAAACGACTTCGAAGAGTGTGGTAACCAGATCCATTTGTTGGGTCATGAGGAGCAAGAGGGTGGCACCGATAACGGAGAGGACTCCCATGGTGACGACGGCTGTGGCTTTGAAGATGGAGGCCGTGGGGATCTGGTAGCCAAAGATGAGGACTTTTTCGCGTCCACGGAGGGCGGCGTACACGACCAGCAGCAGGAGTGCGAAGGTGGTTGTTTTGATGCCGCCTGCGGTGGAGGCGGGGCTGCCGCCGATGAACATCAGGATGAGCATCACGAGTATGGTGGCTGGTCGGAGGTCGGTGAGATCGACGGAGTTGAAGCCGGCGGTGCGGGTGGTGACGGTCTGGAACCAGCCGTTGGCCAGGCGGTCGGCGGTGCTCAGATGGGCCAGGCTGTTGGACCACTCGACGATGGTTGCGAAGATGGCCGGAATGAAGATCAGAAAGGCGGTGGCGAGCAGGGAAATGGAGACGTGCAGGGAAAGTCGGCGGGGGTTTCGGAGACGGGGCAGTGCGCTGATGACGATGGGGCCGAGTCCGCCGAGGATGACGATCAGGCTGATGGTGTAGAGGATGAGGGGATTGTGCTGGTAGGGGATAAGGTTGTCGGATTGGATTCCGAATCCGGCATTACAGAAGGCAGAAATGGCGGTGAAGATGCCGCGCCAGATAGCTTGCAGGGGGCGGTCGCCATGGATGAAGAAGAGGATGGCGAGGAGGGCGGCGCCAATGGCTTCGACGGTGAAGGTGATACGGAAGATGCGCCTGGTGGTCTGGTGAATTTCGCTGCGGTCTTCGTTGCTGAGGAGTTCGGCAATGGCGGTTTCGTGTCGAAGGCTCATGCGTCGGCCCATCAATGTAAAGACTGCGGCGGAAAAGGTCATGATTCCGAGGCCGCCGATTTGAATCATGGTGAGGATCAGGAGTTGTCCGGCGAAGGAGAAGTCATTGGCGGTATCGAGGACTACGAGACCGGTGACGCAGGTGGCGCTGAAGGCGGTGAAGAGGGTGTCGATCAGGGCGAGTTTTTGCCCGTGGGCGGCGAATGGCGAAAGTGTGAGTAGGAGTCCGCCGGTAGTGGCGGTGAGAAAGAAGGTGCTGACGAGCAGAGCGGCCGGGTTGTCGAAGATGGCTTCGAACCAGCGTTTGTCGAAGGCGCTTGTTTGCGTGTTGAGGAATTTTGCGGTTGTGGCTGGGGCGGTGTGGCGGGAAGGTTTGTTTCGCGTCAGAAAAAAGTTGGCCATCGTAAGGAGTACGATGGCCAGGGTGAGAAACAGCGTGAGTGCTGCAGCGGGGGTGTCGATGTTCTGGGAGGGGATTGTGAGGGCAACGGCAACCAGAGCAAGGGCAAGGAGCAGGCTTTTCAGGATACGGCTCGGACTCATTATAATAGTGCCTGTGGTGAATGCGGAAGAAACCAGGAATCCGAGTGTGGGTTCTGCCGTTTCTGGTAACTCCGCTCAAACCAGACGGATGGGACGCGGTTTACAATTCGTGCACGATGGGGATGACGACGGGTTTTCTTTCCATTTCGCGACGGAAGTATTGTCGGATGGCGATGCGGATGGCTTCTTTGACTTCGTTTAAGTCGCGGCGTGCGTCTTCGGGCAGGCGTTGTACGGCTTCCCAAGCCTGGCTGGAGGCTTCGTTGAGGATTTCGGCGCCTTCGTTGGGGCCGACGACACCGCGCTGGAGGAGATCGGGCGGGGCGTTCATCTGTCCGCTGTCGCGGTCGATGACGCCGACGGCGACGATGATTCCGGCGGTGGCGAGCATGCGTCGGTCGCGAAGCTGGAAGTCGGAGGCGTCGCCGACGTTTTTGCCATCGACGAGCAGACGTCCGTTGGGGACTTCGCCTACGACTTTAGCGCCATCTTTGGTGAATTCGAGGATATCGCCGTTGTTGACGATCAGAGCGTTGGACACGCCGCATTGTTTTCCGAGTTCGGCATGTTTTTTGCGCATGCGGTATTCGCCGTGGACGGGAACCAGGTAGGTTGGGCGCGTTAAGTTGATCATGAGTTTGAGTTCTTCTTGCTGCGCGTGACCGGAGCCGTGGATTTCTCCGTCGTTGGCGGTGACGATTCTGGCGCCGCGTTTGGCCAGGTGGTCGAGCATGAAGTTGATGGAGTATTCGTTGCCGGGGATCTGGCGTGCGCTTAAGACGATGGTGTCGTCCGGGTGGATTTTGATGTCGTTGTGATCGCCGTAGGCCATGCGTGTGAGTGCGGAGCGAGGTTCGGCCTGACTGCCGGTGGTGACGATGACGATTTTTTCGTTGGGGTAGTCGCGGACGTTTTGCATGTTGATGACAACGTCGTCTTCGGCGAGTTTGACGAATCCGAGTTCGCGTGCGATGCCGAAGTTTTTGGTCATGCTGTGGCCGCTGAGTGCGACTTTACGTCCGTGTCTGGCGGCCAGTTCGATGATGGCGGCGATGCGGTGCAGGTTGCTGGAGAACTGAGCGATGATCAGGCGTCCTTTGGCGGATTCGAAGAGTTCGCTCAGGCCGTTTTTGATGACGAGCTCGCTGCGTGTGAATCCGGGGGAGAAGGCGTTGGTGCTGTCGCCAAACAGAGCGAGTGTGCCTTGCTGACCGAACTGGGCCAGGCGGTGCAGGTCGGTCATGGGTTCGTAGGTCGAAGTCTGGTCGATTCTCCAGTCACCGGTGAAGATGACGCGGCCCAGCGGTGTTTCCAGGGCGATGGCCATGGCGTTGGGGATGGAGTGATTGACGTGGATGAATTCGATGACGAACGGGCCGATCTGGAGGCGGTCGCCAGGGGTGACGGGGAAGAGGTCGACTTCGCCGGCCAGGCCGTGGGATTCGAGTTTTTTGCTGAGCATGCCCAGGGTGAGGTGTCCGCCGTAGACGGGGACGTCGACTTCCTGGAGGAAGAAGGGAAGTGCGCCGATGTGGTCTTCGTGTCCGTGGGTGAGCAGTACGCCGTCTAAGCGGTCGAGATTTTCGAGAACGTAGGACCAGTCGGGGAGGATGATGTCGATGCCGAAGCTGTCGGTTTCGGGGAAGGTGATTCCGCAATCGACCAGGAGCATGGTGCCGTTGCATTCGATGATGGCGCAGTTCATGCCGACTTCATCGAGTCCGCCCAGCGGAATGAAACGAACGTAATCTTTGTCAGGCGGGTTGGGTTGGATACTGGTCGAGGGTTTGTTTGGTGCGTTTTTGGCTTTGTTGGTCATAAGATACAATCATTGGTTTGTAAGGCAGCAAAGGGGTAAGGAATCTGCCTGTCGTAAAGCTCGATATAGAATCGGCCGTGAACCTGTGCACATCGCGCACGTAGGCCATATGGTGAGAAAAGATAAGGGCAAAAACAAAAGAAATCAGGCGCTGTGGGAACTGGACTGCTCCTGATCGTCCTCGTTGCAAGGTGCAGAGGATTCCTGGGGCAGGATCCGATCGGGATGAAGCCAGAGCGGCTGCTCGTTGGAGGTCTTTTCACAGTCCGGCTGAGCGGCAGGCTGGGGCGGAGTACACCACAGACAATGGTCAGGCTGTTCGAGGACGTCGACCGGGACTTCACTGCTCGCAGCGGAATAGCTGGAATCGACCAAGGCGCGCGGTGTGAGCACGAGCGTCATGGCAAATACCATGGCCGTAATCAAGTAGCGCAAACCTGTGTAGTGAAAGTAGCCCATTATCATCGTGCTCAAAGTAAAGTTATCCCAGGCGCGGAATCGGGCAAATGCTACCACAATGGCAGTGAGATTCAACTACGGATCGAAAGGATTTGGTGGATCGGGGCCTAGATCAGCTTGCTGGTTTTCGGGAGAGTAAGTAACAATGGGGCGCACATTGGATGTGAGATAGAAGAGGATCTGGTGTACAGTCCCGTACTTCGGGGCTGATTCGGGCCGTAGCAAAAAACAGGAACAGACTTTTCTCTGTGGATAAGGGATTTGGAAGTATGTTTTTAGGGATATATGCATTTGCACTGATTGTGGGCGGTACGTTTGTCGTGTTGTCGGTGCTATCGGGCGCGGGTGGTCTGGATGCCGATGCGGATATGGATCATGATTTTGATCTGGATGCCGATCACGATTTTGAGGTGGGGGTTGATGTCGATGCGGACGGGCATGATATCGAGACGTTTGGTCGTCGGTATAACCCGTTGAAGAGCTTTAAGTTTTATACGTTTTTTCTGGGTTTCTTTGGACTGACGGGTGTGATTTTTACGTTTTTTAACCTGCTTGCCAATCCGTGGGTGACGCTGGGGTTGTCGGGCGTGATGGGGTTAAGTGCCGGTGTGGCGGTGTCGTATATTTTGCATCTGGCCAATCAGAGTGAGGGAGGGGCGGCGATTTCGGAGAATGATTATCGGGGGACGATGGCGCAGGTGATTTTGCCGGTTGGCGGTGGTCAGCGGGGCAAAATTCGGATGCGTGTGCGCGGGCGTACGATCGATTTGCTGGCAGTCAGCGACGAAGACGATGTCATTTTGGACTTCAACGAAGAGTGCATTGTGCTGGGCGTTGAGGATGGAATTGCACGCGTGGTTCATTCCAGTGTTCTGGAGCGTCAGGAAAGGGTATAAGGGAGCTAACATCAAGAGAATGTGGCGAAGACTGTAGAAAATAGTGAACGATCAACAGGTTGCCGGATGCGCTGCGCGGCCAGCAAACGGACGAAGGACATACGAGGTTAGCCAACGATGAATACGATGCTCGTTTTACTTGGAATTGTCATGGTGGTAGCGCTGCTACCGATTTTTGCCTTTGTGAAGGCGTTTTTGTACGTGGGGCGTCCCAATGAGATGCTGATTTTCTCGGGACGGGATCATCGTTTGAAGGACGGATCGAAGGTTGGTTATCGGGTGTTGATCGGTGGCCGTACGTTTTTGATTCCGTTTATGGAAAAGCTGGATCGGATCGATCTGACGATTATTCCGGTACAGATCAGCATTCAGGGCGCGTATTCCAAGGGCGGAATTCCGTTGAATCTGCAGGCGGTGGCGAACGTGAAGATCGATAGTAGCGAGAAGAATCGCCACAATGCGATCGAGCGTTTTCTGGGGCGTTCGCGTCAGGAGATTTTGCGTGTTTCGCAGGAAACGCTGGAAGGTAACTTGCGTGGCGTTCTGGCGACGTTGACGCCGGAAGAAGTGAACGAAAACCGGCAGCTTTTTGCTGATCAGCTGGTGATTGCTTCGGCTCCGGACTTTGAGAAGCTGGGGCTGCATCTGGATACGTTGAACATTCAGAATATTCTCGACGATCGGGACTATCTGGAATCGCTGGGTCGTCGTCGGATTGCCGAGATTATCAAGGTGGCGGAAGTTGCCGAGTCGAATGCGATGAAGACCGCGGAGGAAGTGGAAGCGGGTGCGCAGGGTCGCGGCGAGGTTGCGCGGCGTAATGCGCAGGCGCAGATTCAGAAGGCGCAAAACGCGTTGAGCGAGTTGCAGGCCGAGCTGGAGCTTGAAGCAAGTTCGGAGGAAGAGCGTGCGGCGGCTCGTGCGCAGACGGCTCGTGCCGAGGCTGAGCAGGAGCTGCAGCAGGTTCGTACGGAGCTTGAGAAAATCCGCTTGCAGGCGGACGTGGTCATTCCGGCGGAGGCGCACAAGGTGGCGCGCGAGTTGATCGCGGCCGGTGAAGCTGCGGAAATCGCGGAGCGCGGTCGTGCGATGGCGGAAGTGTTGCGCATGATGTCGGAAGTCTGGGCGGAAGCGGGCAGCGCGGCGATGGACGTGTTTGTGTTGCAGCGCATTGAGTCGGTGATGCAAAGGGTTGCGACGGCCGCGCAGCAGGTCAAGGTTCGCGAGGTTGCTCTGATCGACAGTGGTTCGGGGCAGACGTTGCCGAATTATGTCAGTGCGTTTCCGAAGGTTGTTTCCAGCGTATTTGCGGAGATGCGCGATACGGTGGGCATCGATATTGGCGGCGTGCTTACGGGGCGTGGACCGGGCGGCGGTTCGTCGGGAACCGGCGAGGGCTCTGGAAGCGGCAGCGGTTCTTTGAGCGGGGCCAGTGGGCAGGAAAGCATTGGGTCGCAGCAGCGCCCGGCGTTTGATGCGTTGAAAAGAACGATGCAAACCCAGGAGCGTCCTGCGTTTGAGCGCCAGAATACGCAATCCATCCCCAAAATCGGGGGGCATGGCACGATCGGTGCGGACGAGTGAGTTTGCAGACGACTTGTCTGGGTTGCGGTGCATGGCGCCGTGATGTGAACCAGGAACTTTTGAGAAAACGTCGGTAATTACGAGAGAAAATATATGCTTCCCATTTTAGTTCTACTTGGTCTTGTGGTTGTGGGGGTCGCCGCGGTTTCCTTTGTGGTGACCAACCTGATTGAAATTTGCCAGCCCAACGAGGTGCTGGTGTTTAGTGGTTCGAGCAATGCGCTGGGGTACGAGATCATTCACTCGGGTAAGAAGGTGCGAATTCCGTTGATCCATCGCGTTGATCGGCTGGATGTAACGAATATGGTGATCGATCTGAACGTGGTGAATGCGTATTCCAAGGGCGGGATTCCGCTGAACATTCGCGGTGTTGCGAACGTGAAAATCGGTAGTCGTGCGCCGCTGGTGAACAATGCGGTGGAGCGTTTTCTGGGCAAAAGCCGCCAGGAAATCATGCATATTGCCAAGGAAACGCTGGAAGGCAACCTGCGTGGCGTTCTGGCGACGCTGACGCCGGAGGAGGTCAATACGGACCGGGTGAAGTTTGCGGTTTCGTTGTCGAAGGCGGCTGAGGATGATCTGCACAAACTCGGACTGGATCTGGATACGCTGAATATTCAGAACGTGTCGGACGAGCAGGGCTTTTTGGATTCGCTGGGACGTCAGCAGTCGGCCGAGTTGTTGATGAGCAGCCGCGTGGCGGAGGCGCAAAACCGTGCGGAAGCCAGCATTCTGGATGCGGAAAACCAGATGTTGCGTGCGATTGCGAAGATCAATGCGCAGCGTGAGATTTCGAAGGCGGATGCTGAGCGCCGGATCATTGATGCGAAAACCAGTGCTGAGGCGCGGGTTGCCGAAGAGCGCGGTCGTATTGGTGCCAGTGTGGCGCGGGCGCGTGCCGGTCTGGATGTGCAGCGCGCACGGCTTGAGCAGGTGAAGCGTCAGCTTGCTGCGGACGTGATTCAGCCGGCGCAGGCGCGCAAGGCGCAGCTTGAGGCGCAGGCCAAGGCGAACGTTGCCGGTATGATCGAAGATGGTAAGGCGAACGTCATCGCGCTGAAGGAACTGATTGCGACCTGGAATCGTGCCGGTGAGAGTGCGCGGCCGATTTTCTTGATGCAGCAATTTGATGTGATCGTGGACAGTATGCTTTCGACCATCGGTGAAATCGATATTGCGAAGATTACGGTGATCGATTCTTCGTTGAACGATATCGACCGCAATGGTTCGGTACCGATGAAGGCTGCCAGCGGTGCGGAGCAGCTCAAGCAGACGCTGGGTATGGATTTGCCGCGGATGTTGCAGGGGCTGGCGTCCCTCCAAGAAAAATAAATCCGATCCGGCGGTTTCGGACAACGATCGCTTTGCCGTCGCTGCCAGGATGACCGAACAGAGGTCAATCCTGGCAGGCGACGGCTTCGCGCTCCTTGCCCGATCCTCGCCGGTTGACGTTGGGTTATTGGGCTGCTTGCGCAGCCTTTTTTGTGGCCGCTTATGCGGCCTTTTTTTGTGTCTGCTTGCGCAGCCTTTTTTTGTGTCTGCTTATGCGGTGTTTTTTGGGGAGTGAGGCGATGTGTGGTCGGCTGTGGTGGGACTCAGAGGCGTTGCGAGCGATGTGTGGTCGGCTGTGGTGAGACTTTATGGCGCAGTGGGGCGATGTGTGGTCGGTTTCGGTGAGACTTTATGGCGCAGTGGGGCGATGTGTGGTCGGTTTCGGTGGGACTCAGAGGCATTGCGAGCGATGTGTGGTCGGAACGAGGGGGGTCGATGGATCACAGGTGTTCAGTTTTTGTGGGAATGGATGGGGGCGATTTCGGAGGATTGCATCCAGCCGTGGGTGTGGTCGGCGATTTCGATTTTGAGCCATCCGTCGCGGCGTGTTTCGAGGATGTTGACCATCATGCCGGGGGCTGCGTGATGGGTGGTGCGGAGTAGGGCGGCGAAGGGGCTGGGGCCTTCGCGCAGGGCCGGGGCTTCGGCGACGATGATGGCGGGGGTGGCGTTGTTGAGGAGTACGGTGCGGGTGATGGCCACGGCTGTGGTGAGGGCGAAGACGGAGATAGCAATCCAGAGCAGGATGGTGGCGGCGGTCTGGATTTTGGGAGCGTGCGTGGCGCTTGCGCGGGCGGCGAGGTGTCTTGTGAGCAGGGCGAAAAAAGTGAGCCAGAGGGTGAGGAGGAGGATGAGGTGGAGGGTGGATTGAGGGATGGCGGCCGCGGTTTGCCAGCCGCTTAAGGATTCGGTGAAGCGGGGATGGCGTTTGCTGGTGGCGTTGTGGACGACGAGGCGGCGGACGAGCTCGAGGTTTTGCTTGATGGCGGGGTGGCCCGGATCGAGCAGGGAGGCACGCTCGAGGTAGAGGCGCGCGCGTGAGAAGTCGCCGGCCTGTGCCAGGGTGGTGCCGGCGTTGAGTTGGAGGATGGCGTCGGCGGGGTGGGCCTCGGCCAGGGCTTGCCAGTCGGGGGATTCGGTGGCGTTGGCCGACGGCGTAAGCAGAAGTAGGGCGGTGGAAAAAATCAGGACAGCGGTGTGGACGGTGGTCGAGGGTTTGTGGCGCGCCAGGTGTTTTTCGAGTTGTTTGAGGGCTGTGCGCAGGCGTTCGGCGGTGGCGAGGAGATCGGTCTGGGCGTTGGTGCCGGGTGGGGCAAAGCGCGCGTTGTTGCAGGTGTTGGCGATGCTAAAAAGTTCGGATTGGAGTTCGGCGGGGACGTTGTAGGCGGCAAAGTGGGGGCGCAGGTCTTTTTCGGTGAGCGCGCCGGAGGGGACGTTCAGGCTCTGGCTGACGTAGGTATGCAGGGCGGCGGTGAGGGTTGCGTAGGCGGTTTTAGGGTCGTCGATCTGCGACTCGGCCTGCGCGATCTGCGTGTTGACGGTGGTCCAGAGGGCTTTTTGTTGTTTGCGGCTTGCACGGGGTGCGGCCGCGGAGCGGCGCCGGAGCAAGGGGCCGCCAAAGAGCAGGAGCAGGATGCCGAGCACGGGTGGGGCGGCGGCAAGCCAGGGAAAGGCGTTCTGGGGAGCGGCGGTGGAGACTTGATAATCCGCAACCGGGGGATGCAGGTCGGCCAGAAGTTGGGCGGTGATGTCGCCGGGGTTGTGGGTGGTGCGGGTGGCGACGGCTTCTTCGGCCGGAGGTTCGGCGGGAAGCTGGCCGCCGGGAAGGACGTGCAGGGTCAGAGGCTGCGTGTGGAGGGTCTGGTAGGTTTCGGTATCGGGATCGAAGTAGGAGAACGAAAGCGCGGGGATGGTGATTTCGCCTTCGGTGAGGGGCATAAGCGTGATGGTTTGCGTGCGTGTGCCGTGCAGGGTTGTGCCCTGGATGAGGCGGGTTGCGTCGGAGGTGTCGTGGACGACGCGCAGGCCGTCGATGGCGGGGAGATCTTGAAAGCGTAGTTGCGAGGCGCGGCCGCGGCCCTGGGCTGTGAGGGTTAAGAGGACAGAGTCACCGACGCGGGCGTTTGCGGTGTTGAGTTCGGCGGTGAAGCGCCACTGGCCGACGTTGCCGGCGTGGAATCCGGGCGGTGCGCCGGGTGGAAGCGGTTGCACTTCGATGATTCGTTCGTCGGAGTCCAGGTGGAGTTCGGTGGTGGGGCCAAAGAAACTGCCCCGGACCAGGGGGAGTTTCATCGTGTCGATGGTGGCCGGGCCGGGTTTGAGGGGAAATGCGATGAAGGTGCGCAGCGGCGTTTGTTCGAGCAGGCGCGAGCCGACGGAAACCGCACGGCGGCGGCCGGAGGTGTGTTCGCTCAGGTCTTCGATCCAGAAGGCATCCAGCGCCGGTTCGGAGGGCGGGCGGGGGCGGACCTGGATTTTGCGGGTATCGACGAAGAGATCGTAGGAGATCAGGATTTGTTCGCCAACGTAGGGCGCACGATCCGGGGTGACGGTCACATCGATGTAGAAATCCTGTTCGGTGCGGGGTTCGGGTGCAGGCAGATCGGCGCGTTCGACGACTTTGACGTCGAGGCTGACAGGGGTGTAGCGCGACTGGCCGACTTCGATGGTGGGCGGCTCGATGCGGTGGGTGCCGGGTTCGCGTGGTGCGGCCAGCGTGTAGGTGACGGTGAGCTGGCGCGTGGCCTGGCCGTTTCGGAGTGTGAACTGGGGTGCGGTCATGCGGCCGACGACCTGGAGGTCGCCGAAATCGGGTTCGCGGCCCAGATTGATCTGGAGGTTGTTCTGCGTGACGACATCGATGGTGTAGGTCAGGCGGCCGCCGGTCTGGACAACGCGAGGGTCGACGTTGACGGCAATCTGGGTGTCTTGCTGCGCGTGGGCCGGAGAGGCCGTAAACAGGGTCATGCCTGCCAAAAAGGTCGCCGCGAGGAGCAAGAAGGTTTGCAGGGCGTTTGTCTCGGGCGGGTTTTGTTTTGGAACCAGGCAGGTTGTTGGAAACAGGCTGTTTTTTGGAAACAGGGTGGGATGTTTCATGACAGAGACTCGTTTTGTTACCTGAATAGTTACCTGTAAAATTACCAGTTCTTTTCGATCAGGCGCGCGGGCATGTTTTCCAGGGCTTTGCGCATCTGGAAGTTGTCGTCGGCTTCTTCGAGTGCCTGGAGAATATCCTGGACGTGTCGGGCATCAATTTCCTGGGCTTCCTGCTCGTCGGCGGCTGCGGATTCGGGTTCTTGTGGATCCGGGGCTTCTTGCGGATCTTGCTGGTCAGCTTCGTCGCCGTCGGTGGATTCATCGTCTTCGGATGATTCGTCTTTGGATTCTTCGTCGCTGCTGGAATCGTCCTGGGATTCTTCGTCTTCGTTTTGTTCGTCTTGGTTTTCTTGTTCTTCGTTCTCGTCTTCGGATTCTTCGTCCTGGTTTTCTTCGTCCTGAGAATCTTCGGAGTCGTCCTGGGATTCGGGAGGCTTGAGGGCGACGAGGTGGTAGAAGCCGGGTTCGCCGGTGACGCGGACAAGGGCTTGCTCGGTGTCGATGTCCGGTTGGACGAGGACGCGGTGCAGCGGCATGGGCGGAGCGGCGGGTTGTAGGTCGTCGTCTTGTGGAGCGGCCGCTTGCGGAGCCGTTGCAGGGATTTCTGGTTGAACGGCGCTGGCGATTGGGTTGTTGTCGGAGGTGTTGTCAGGGGTCTGGGAGAGCAGATCGAGTTCCATGGTTGGGAACGCGGTCGGTGTGAAGTCGTCTGCGGAAAATGCGGTCGGAACGGCGCTCAGGCCGAGCTCCAGGCTTTTGTCTTCGCCGATGGGGGCGAGGAAATGGTCGGGGTTGTTTTCGCAGAGCCGCAGGTAGCGGTGGATGGTGGCGTTGGGATCGAGCTCGGCCGGTTGTTGTGCGGCGTGGTTGGGCGCGTAGCGATCTTCGCCGATCGGGCAGGGCTCGAGGATGTGGAGATCGAAGTTGTAGGGGCCTTGCTGGGCGTTGTCGACGCCCCGGATGCGCACCAGGTAGCTGCCGGAATGGGGGATGTCCTGTAGGCCGGCGGTAATGTAGGGGCCATCGAGGCGGCCGCGAGCAACGACTGTGTGGGTGCTTTCGTCGAGGATTTCGAGCTCCAGCTCGGGCGGGGATTTTTTCTCGATGTCTTCGCCGGGTTGGAGGTCGACAAAGAAGCTGTCGCCGGGTTGGACGTCGACGCGGAACCAGTCTTCGTTGCTCGGGCAGATGTGGAGCGGGCGGCTTCCGTTGGTAAGCGACACGGCTTCGGCGGCGGAATCGTTGGGTTCAAATTCGTCGTCGAGTTCCACGCAGGGCGGGATGATTTCGATTTCGAGGTCGTATTTGAATTCGAGTCCTTCGGCGGCGGTGACCTTCAGGTACAGGTGATTCTGGCCGGTTTGGAGCATGTCGGGCGTGACGAGCAGCGTGTCGAGCCGGCGCTCGACGCTTTGCTGGCGGTTGATGCGGTCCAGCGCGGCGGGCGTTTCGAGTGGCAGGCCCTGGTCGATGCTGACGGCTTCGGTGCCGCGGTCATCGAACAGGATGAGCTGGAGATCGTCGGGGCGCGGCAAAAAGACTTGCTCGGGGTCGGGGACGTCGCGCAGTGCTTTGAATTTCGCAGTGACTTTGATGCTGGTGCCGATGCTTGCGGGGATCACGTACCAGTCGTCGTTCAGGCCGCAGAGCGTGCGGTTTTCGAGCGTGAGTTGGTCGGGCTGGCTTGCCTGGGCCAGGGAGTTGTTGGGTTCTAAGTCGTCTTCGAGTTCGGCGCAGGGCGGGAACATTTTGCGGAAGGCAAGCTCGAGGTTGGTGCGTGCGCTCTGGTAGCGCTCGGAATTGTAGAGTTCCGGGTCATGGATGCCGAGCAGCAGGGCTTGTTTGAAGGTGTCGTAGGCCTGTTGCCATAGCTCCTGGCCGGCCAGGGCGAGTCCGAGGTTGTAGAGAACATCGAATTTGAGGTCGTCGTTATCGGTAGCCAGGGCGCGGGCAAGGCTTGCCTGGGCCAGAGGGAAATCGCCGGTGCTCAAGTAAGCGCGGCCCAGGTTGTAGTGGTATTCGTCGGTGTTTCCGACGAGTGGTTCGGCTTTCTGGTAGTAGGCCAGGGCCTCGTCGAACTGGCCGGACAACAGCAGGCCGTTGGCATGATCGATGTCGTCGAGCGTGGACTGGAATGCGTCTTCGCAGCCTGTGTTCAGGGGGGCGACGATAAGCAGGGCGAGGACGACGAGCAGGCTGGTGGGGTTGGATTTTTGGAGTGCCTGGCGGGTCTTTGGAGATTCTTTGGATTTTTGCGCTGGCTTTTGGGCAGGCGGACGGCGCTGGCCGAGGCTTGCGGCGACGAGCAGCATCAGCAGGGCCGGGGTGAGGAAAAACATATAGCGGTCTTTGTAGCGCTGGCGCAGCAGGCTATCGAGCTCGGTTTTTTCGAGTTCGTTCAAGTAGTTGACGATGCCGTTGGCGACGCTGTTTTTGCCGGTGTAGTGCAGGTAGAGGCCGCCGGCTTTCTGGGCCATTTGCTGGAGCGTGGATTCGTCCAGGCGCGTGAGGATGGGCGCGCCGGTATCGTCGCGCATGACGCCGGTTTTGCGGCCGCGCTGGTCGAAGGTGGGAATCGGGGCGCCGTCCGGGTTGCCGATGCCGACGGTGACCAGGCTGATTCCGTGTTGGCGGGCCAGGTCGGCGGTGGCGAGCGGATCGCTTTCGTGGTCTTCGCCGTCGGTAACGAGGACGATGACCTGGTTTTTGGCGCGGCGCATGGCGGGGGCGTCGTCTTCCGGCGCGTTGAGTTTGCGGCCCAGGAGTAGTTCGATGCTTTCGCGGGTAGCGGCACCGACGGAGGTTCCGCTGACCGGGATCTGATCCGGGTGCAGACGACTTAAAAAGAAGCTGATTGCGGCATAATCCGTGGTGAGCGGCGACTGGGGGAAACTCAGCGAGGTGAAGACAACCAGTCCGACGCGGTCGCCGTCCAGGCGCGACATGACCGTGCGCATTTCCTGGGCGGCGGCCTGCAGGCGATTGGGCCGGGCGTCTTCAGCGAGCATGCTGTTGGAGAGATCGAGCGCAAAGACGACGTCCACGCCCATGCGTTTGATTTCGCGCTCGGTCAGCCCCCACTGTGGCTGGGCCAGAGCGATGATGCCGAGAACCAGTGCTCCCAGCACGAGCAGGGTGCGGGCCAGTTCGCGGCCGGGGCTGAATTTTGTGGACATGGCTTCGATCAGCGGCTGGTGGCCAAGTTGCGCGCTGACGCGGCGCTTCCAGAGCACGCGGCTAAGCCATGCGGCACCCAGCGGAAGCACAATCAACAACCAATACAAAGACTCAGGTTTTGCAAACAACATAAGCAGGCCTGTACTCGCCAGAAATTACCTACGGAAACGTACGGCAAAGGGTGTGTCGTAGAATAAATTGAAGGCTTAACAGCACGATCATCCAGAGAACCAGGGGGCGATACAGCTCGCGGTACTCGACGTTGGCGACGTCCTGCAGACGTGAACGATCATATTCGTTGAGGATTGAGTGGAGGTCGTCGCGCATGGAGATGCCGTCCTGGGCACGGAAGAATTTGCCGCCTGTTGTGGCAGCGATCTCTTGTAAGAGGTCTGGATCGATAGGAAATTCCACCTGTCGGTAGGTTGTGCGGCGCGAAAAGACGTCGCGGCCGGCCGGAACCATTGCCAGGCCATCGCGTCCGATGAGGATCGGGTAGACGACGATGCCCAGGTCGCGGGCGATTTCGGCGGCCTGAATGGGGGAGATATTGCCGCCGCGGCGGTCGCCGTCGGTGATCAGAATCAAAATTTTGGTGTCGGCGGTGCTTTCTTTTAGGCCGGCGATGGCGCGGCCCAGCGCGTTGCCGATGGCGGTGCCGCCTTCGTCAATGTCGGTCAGACGCAGATGTTCGAGCGAGGAAGCGATCATGTTGTGATCGAGTGTGAGCGGGAAGTGCAAGAAGGCTTCGCGCGCAAAAAGCACAATGCCGATGCGGTCGTGATGACGTGTTTTGATGAAGTCGCGCAGGGTATGAACGGCCGCTTCAAAGCGACTGATGGGAGATTGGCCCTGGCGCTCCAGGCGGCGTAGCTCGTGCTCGGTGATGTCGATGGCGCGCATGGAGCCGGACATATCCAGGGCGACGAAAATATCGATGCCGTCGACGTCGACCTCTTCCATTTCAATGGCCTGGGGGCGGGCCAGGGCAAAAATGGCAAGCGTGATGGCCAGAAGGACGATGAGATCGAGCACGGGCAAGAGATATTGCCGGAAGCTGCGGGGTTGTTCGCCAAAGAGATGTGCGTTGGAGAACAAAAAACTGCCTTGCTGGCGGCGACGAAAGCGCGGTGCAAAGCGGTAGATTGCAAGCAGTGGGACCACGAGCAGTAAGAGAAGAACCCAGGGATAGGCGAAGGCGAAGTTCATTTTCGGGCCTCCTTGTCTTCTGGGTTTTCTTGGTCTTCTGGATTATCTTTTTCTGAAGACTCTAATGATTCTGAAGTGTCATGGTCTGAAAGGTCTTCGACTTTTCCGGAATCTGCGGGCTTTTCGATTTTTTCGGTTTTTTCGATATTTTCGATGGTTTCGGAATCTGTGGATGGTGTGGCTTTCTTAGCGGCCGGAGTCTGAGCGGCCGGTGTTTGGGTGTCTGAATCCGGCTCGGGTGAATCTGTGGGAATGACGATTTCGGAGCGTCGGCGGGTGAGCTCGACGATGCCGAAGGCGCGTTCCAGGCTTTTGCGGGCTGCTTCTTTGGAAGGTGTGGAGCCGCTGAATTTGACGAAGTCGCAGTGTTCGAGCCAGCTGCGGACGTCTTCCTGGGCGATGCCGCGCGGCCAGCGAGATTGCATGCTTGCCAGGGTGGCGTTGATTTCGGCGGTGGTGAGTTCGGTGCCGGGGAAATCAAAGCGACGGCCGAGGTATTCGCGCACGGCCTCGGACATGCGCACGTAATACATCATGACTTCGCCTTGCTCGAGCAGGGAGCTGCGCTCCAGAGCGCGGAGTTTTTCGAAGGCGACTTCGTGTGCGGGAAGCACGGGTTTGTTGTCCTGGAAGACGCGGTCGCGGCGTCGGTAGGCGAAGACGGCGAGGGCAGCGAGCAGGGCGCCGCCCAGGGTAAAGCCGCCGATCCAGGCCAGGGTGTAGTCGCTGGTCCAGATGGCGACCGGGTCGCGAGGCGGTGCGAAGGGCGGTGTTTCGGCGGCGTCGATGGCGGAGCGCACAAAGACAGAGACTTCTTCGGTGCGGAGCTCTTGCCGGGTGCCGTCGCTGGCCAGCACATGGAGTGTAAATGCGGGCAGGCGGGCTGAGCCGGGGCGGAAAATTGCGAAGTTTAAGGCAAAGGTCGTGATGGTTGCGCTTTCGGTGGAGACTTCGCTGTGGGTGGTATCGATGAGGTCCCAGCGTGTTTTCTCGAATTTATCGGGCAGCGTGATGCGTGTGCCGGGCGGGTGTTCGACGCTGATTTCGAGTTGGAGGGGCTGGCCGACGATGAGGTTTTCGGGGGCGTGCAGCGTCTGGTTTTTGATGCGCGCCAGTGCGGTATTTGTCGGTGATGCGGCCTGTTCTATGGGGTGATCGGTGGGTTGGGCTGCCGGTTGCTCAGCAGGCTGAGAGGGCGACGGCGCGGGAGTTTCGGCGTGTGCAGCCGACAGGGCGCCGGGGCCGACCAACAACGTGATCAGGAACAGAGTGGTCAGGGCTTTGAGGGTTAGATTTTGTGGAATCGTATTGCGGATCATGCGTTTCGCCGGGCACGTTGTCGAAAGTAATGAACCAGTGGATCGATGTGATTGTGATCGGTCCGAATGGTGACGCTGTCCATTTTGAGTCTTCGAAAAAGATGCTCGCGTTGGGTATGACGTTCTTTCATGTTGCGTTCGTATTGTTCGCGAACGCTGCGGCTGGAAGTGTCGACGGTGAGAATTTCGCCGGATTCCGGGTCTTCAAAGTGTACAATTCCCATGTCGGACAGGCGCTCTTCCATGGGATCGATGATGACGAGCGGGATGAGTTCATGACGTCGGTGAGCGATGCGCAGGCTGCGCTCAAAGCCGGCGTCCATGAAATCGCTGATCAGAAAGGCGATGGTGCGTTTGCGGGTGGTTTTGGAGAGAAAATCCAGGGCGTGTTTCAGGTTTGTTTTGGGGCTGAGGGTATCGCCGCGCAGGATTTCGGTGATGACGCGCAGAACGTGTTTGCGGCCTTTCTGGGGTTCGATGAAGGTTTCGATGCGGTCGGTAAAGCGGATGAGTCCGACGCGGTCGTTGTTTTTGATGGCGCTGAACGCGAGGAGCGCGGCCAGTTCGGCGGCGGCTTCTTGTTTGCGTCGGTTGTGGGTGCCGAAGCTCTGGCTGCCGGAAGCGTCGACGAGAATGAATACGGTCAGTTCGCGTTCTTCCACGAAACGTTTGACGTGCAGCTCGTCGGTGCGTGCGGAGACGTTCCAGTCGATGGCGCGGATGTCATCTCCGGGCTGGTATTCGCGCACGTCCAGGAAGTCCATGCCACGGCCTTTGAAGACGCTGTGGTAGGAGCCCGCGAGCTGATCGTTGACGGCACGGCGTGCAACGATTTCGAGGTGCTTGACGGCTTTTATGAGTTCGTTGGGCAACATCTTGAAAGCTTTGGGGATCAGGGCACGTCAATGGTTTCGAGGAGTTGCTTGATGATGCGCTCGGAGGTGTAGTCATCGGCTTCGCCTTCGTAGCTGACGATGACGCGGTGGCGCAGCACGTCGTAGGCGACGGCCTTGATGTCTTCGGGTGTGACGTAGCCGCGACGCTGGATGTAGGCATGGGCGCGAGCGGCCAGATTCAGGTAGATCGTGGCGCGGGGGCTTGCGCCAAATTCGATGTAGGGCGCGAGATTGCGCAGGCCGGCGGCGGCCGGGTCGCGGGTGGCCATGATGATATCGACGATATAGTCCTTGAGTTTGTCGTCGATGTAGATGGCGCGCACGGCCTGTTGCGCGTCGAGGATGTCCTGGCGCGTGACGACCGAATTGAGCGCGGGCATTTCGGCGTGTTCGGTGACCAGATCCATGATTTTGCGTTCTTCGTCACGCGTGGGGTAATCGACCTGAATCATGAGCATGAAGCGGTCGACCTGGGCTTCGGGCAAGGGATAGGTTCCTTCTTGCTCGATGGGGTTCTGGGTGGCGAGTACGAGGAAGGGCGCTTCGATGGGATAGGTGGTGTCGCCGATGGTAACCTGGTGTTCCTGCATGGCTTCGAGCAGGGCGGACTGGACTTTGGCAGGCGCGCGGTTGATTTCGTCAGCGAGCAAGATGTTGGTAAAGACGGGGCCTTTGCGGGCGACAAACTCGCGGGTGGACTGATCGTAGATCATGGTTCCGATCAGGTCGGCCGGCAAAAGATCGGGCGTAAACTGGATGCGCTGAAAGGCGCTGTCGATGCATCGGGCCAGAGATTTTACGGTGAGGGTTTTGGCCAGGCCGGGGACACCTTCGAGCAGAACGTGGCCGCCGGTGAGGATGCCGATCAGCAGGCGGTCGATCATGTATTGCTGGCCAATGACGACTTTTTTGAGCTCTTCGCTGATGCGTTCCACGAACGCGCTTTGCTCGTAGATTTCTTCGTTCAAACGGGCGACATCGGAATCCATTACCAGACCTCTGTGTAATTCAAGAATATGTTTCGTGCTCCCTGCGTGCGCAGGGGTGATAGCATCGGTATCAGCAGAAAATAGTTCGTGGGAACCGCTCAGGTTGTGCGGTGAAGCGAGCTTGTCGCCATGGTATCGGCACGTTCGTTGAGCGGGTGGCCGGCGTGTCCTTTGACCTTGATAAATTTCAGATCTGTGAACAGGGGCAACATTTTTTTGATCTCCAAAATCAATTCTTGATTGGCTTTGGCCTTCCATCCCTGGGTCAGTACGCCGATGCAGTAGGTGCTGTCGGTGTAGATGCGCACGGGGCGTGTTTTGTCGGCGACGTTTTCCAGGGCAACCTTAATAGCCATCAATTCGCCGATGTTGTTGGTACCAATACCAAGATACTGGCTGAGTTCAAGATAACTGTCTCCGTCACGAAGAACGACGCCGTAACCACAGGGCCCGGGGTTTCCGGAACAGGCTCCGTCGGTGTGAATTTCGATCGTGCCGGGCTCCGGTGCGGGCTGGGAAAGCAATTCGTCGGGAACTTCCTGGGCGCTGTACAGCGGGCCCCAGTTGACGGGATCGCTACAAGAAATTGAGTCGGAGGCTGATTTTGTTCCCCCGGAAGAAGTTTTTTTGGGTGCGGCGGCTTTTTTAGGAGGCGGAGCACTGGCAGGTGCGCCGTCGAGAGGGGTGAGATTGGCAGGGCTGGCGTTGTAGATTTTTGCGTCCTCTTTGTTCTGGTAGCGCATGGACGCCAGACCTCGGTTGAGGATCAGTTCGCCGGCATCATCGACTTCGACATAGACTTTTTTTCCTTTGAAATTTCGTTCGGACCACACCACGAGAAACCTGCCTGCTTGAATGAAGGGTAAAGCCATAAAAAGTAGTGCATCGATGCGAAGAGTTTTGATTTTTCATCAAGATAGCCTCTTCAAGCTCTGATATTGGGGTTTGTGTACATTGTTTGTACGGACAAAACCAGTATTGAAGCGCGAAATTGTCGGGTGTGTGGGCTGGGGGAGAGAGGTTGGAGGTGAGGCAAACCGTGCAATTTTCGGGTCGAGAGGTGGTTGGAGGTTAAAAATGGGCTCGGTCGGGATCTGGAGCTGTGGGCGGGGCGGATGTGGTGGCGTATTCCTTGTCTTTCCATGCATCTTCGAGAACGATCGCTTCTAGCGAGCTCGGCTTCTGGTTGCCGGTCAAAGTGTTATGGAAGTAGCTCGGCCGGTCCGGCAAATGTTTGGATGAAGTTGTCGGTTTGGATTCTAGTTGGTCGGGTGCAATCGGGCCTGGCTGGAGTTTTTATATCTATAGGCGTTTCAAAGAGAAATGTCTGGCGTGGCCAGAATTCGTAGAAATGTAGAAAATTCCAGGACCGGCCGGCCAGGACAGAACAGTTCTTGAAAAGA